>JADYYF010000152.1 GCA_020853795.1 Candidatus Zixiibacteriota bacterium | reverse complement strand
GCTTTCGGTATAGATGCGAGCGGGGAAACGAAAAGTCTCCGCAGGACGGCGATGCGTTTTCTTGAATTGGAGCTATCGGCCAAGAGCGGGGGTGTTACTGATTGTACTGACCGTCTCAGGATCGGCCGAAGCGGAAGTTCATACTTTGGGCCGAGAACTTCAGCTACCGTCCAGGAGCAGTTGTTGGTCACTTTGCCTCGAAGCGGACAATCAGCTGTGCAACGGGTATGCTATCGGCGTTTTGTGGCTCGGCTACTTGTGAAAATATGAGCCTGGCCCCTTTGAATACGCGCAGAGGGAAGCATGCTTGATTTTCAGATTACGGCTACAGGTGTCGCTCTTGAATACAAAGAGGACTGGGGAGCCAATAAATGGGTCTGGGATGATCTGACGACAAAAAAGGAGGCGCAGATATCCCGAATATTCCATTTCGCACCTGGAGATTTGCTAAACCCTCCCACACTCACACAAGATTTCGAGGATTACGAGTATCGGTTTCAATTCGGTACATTTGATGATGGCTATGTGAAGATCCCTGCGCGGATCCTCGATATCAAAAACGACTTACTCATAAGTCGTGACGTGACACTCAAGCGGCGGATCTTTGCTGCTGAGCGCAACGTCTCAATTTTTTCTCGGCTCTCAGAGCTTCTAGAACACTCCGATCCTATCGTGATTGGTGGATCACGCCCTGGCGCAATCCCGTGGGGCGTATTTGAGGAGCTACTCAAAAAATTCCCAAACACCTATGAACTTGATCGCTATGCCGATGCCCGTGTTCAGACGATTCTTTCTCAGTACCTCGACGGCATGAAGGATGCACGGGGTCGCTATGAGAGCTATCTCAACAAGAAGACGTCACTCGCCAGCATCACGAAACTCGACTTGGGCGCTTTGAAGAGACAGGAGATTGTAAAATACGTCTTGATCCGAGACCTGATAGACGATGCCTTGAAGACCAAGAAGAATTGGTCCGAGGGCGAGTGGCAGCAGTTGATGCTGTCCTTCCTGCTCCTTTTGTTCCCGAAGTACATCAAGGTACTCGAGAACATCACTATCCACGACTACTACAGCGATCCCGCTAAGAAGACCAATCGTCACATCGATATAGCCTTAGTCGATGCCCACGGCAATCTCGACGTCATCGAAATCAAGAAACCTTTCGATGACAAAATCCTTCGCAAGAGCCTTTACCGTGACAATAGCATCCCGACCGCCGAGTTGAGCGGCAGCATCATGCAGGCCGAGAAATATCTCTTCCACTTGTCGAAGTGGGGCGTCAAAGGTGAAAACAAACTCACCGAAAGGTATGCCGCTGAGTTGCCGACGGGCATGAGGATCCGGATCTCCAACCCTAAGGCAATTATCATTGTTGGACGCGATCAGATCGGCGGGGCCAACATGACTGGTAGTCAGTTGCTGGACTTCGAGATAATCAAGCGCAAGTATGCGAACATGATGGACATCATCACATACGATGACTTGCTGCGACGGCTCAACAATACCATTATCGCCCTTGGTGGTTGAGGGATGTAGTTTGACATGGATCGATTTCTATCGAATCAAAGGGTCCAGGTTTGAATTGATTCAAGTGCCGAACTTCTACTATTCCGTCCAATCAATATCCGCTCAGAGGCGGACAGAGACACTCGGCTAAGTTGCTCTCATCATCAGGCAGCCCCGGCCAACTCCGGTCGTCCACGATGTAGGCTGATAAGCAGCCAACCATCTTAATGGCATAATGACTAAACTAATTTGATCGGTGGGCATGGCCAGGAAACAACGGACACGGATTTGGCGATAGCGGGCGCATCTAGCATATACGGACGACCGTATCGGTTCATTCATAGTGAGGTAACCTGGGAGGGCCGCGATGAAGCTAAGAGAATTCAGGGTACGCGAGTTCAGGAGCATTTGGGATTCAGGTCCCGTCAAGGTTGACGATCAGGTGACATGCCTTGTCGGTAAGAACGAGGCCGGGAAGACTGCGCTTCTGACAGCGCTCTACCGAACCAACCCGATCATTACCGAACAGGCCATATTCGATGAAACCTATGACTACCCCAAGCGGGAAGTCGAAGATTACCGTTTCGCGGTCGAGAACGAAGACCGTGGCGAGGCCGTTGTCGTAGAGGCCCTGTATGAGCTTGAAAGCGGGGATGTTGAGGCCGTTGCATCGGTCTTCGGTCCTAAGACTCTCAAGGACAAGACCTTCAAGCGTGAGACCTTTTACGGCAAGAGCAACAGCAGGTTCAATCTGTCTGTCGATGAAGCTGCCGCCCGGAAGCATCTGGCCAACAACACTGCACTGAACGAAGAACTCAGAGCTACGCTTACAGAAGCCGCAGATTGGAACGCCTTCGCCACCGCATTGGACACTGCGGAAGCCACCGAAGCCGTTAACGCAGTTAAGGTGTTAGTAGCCAAGGTCCGTGAGAAGGGATTAGCTTCATACATCTTCAATTCCTTGATCTGGCGGCGCGCTCCAAAATATCTCTATTTCGACGAGTATTACCAGATGAAGGGGCAGGCAAATCTCCAAGCACTGATCGCTCGCGAGGATGCCAAAAACCTTGAGGATTCCGACTACCCGCTGATCGGGCTCATCAATCTAGCCCGCCTCGATCATCGCCAGCTTATCGCAGCGAAGAACACGACAGAACTTAAAAACAAGCATGAGGGGGCCGGAAATCACTTAACTAGGCGGATCATTAAATACTGGTCCCAGAACCAGCATATCCAGATTCGCTTTGACGTGCGTGACGCTAAACTTGAAGACCCGCCGGATATGCGGCAGGGCATCAATGTCTGGGGCGAGGTCTATGACACCGTTCATTGGGCACACACGCCGCTCGGCACCAGATCGCGCGGCTTCGTCTGGTTCTTCTCGTTCCTTGCGTGGTATGAGGATGTGAAACGTCAGAAACAAAACGTTATCCTATTGCTCGATGAGCCAGGCCTATCATTGCACGGACGCGCGCAAGCCGATCTCCTGCGATATTTTGAGGCCGAGTTATCGGCCCACCAGCTTCTTTACACCACCCATTCACCCTTTATGATCGACCCGACAAAATTTGAGCGGGTGCGAATCGTGCAAGACTTGGGAGTCGACACGAAGGAACAACTGCCGAAGGATCAGGATGGCACGAAGGTGCTTACAAATGTGTTTGACGCAACCGACGACAGCTTATTTCCGTTGCAAGGCGCGCTCGGCTATGAGATTCAGCAGACGCTGTTCATTGGTCCTAATTCGTTGGTAGTCGAAGGCCCTGCCGATATGCTCTATCTTTGGGCCGTATCCAACCAGCTTGAGCGTGAGGGGCGTGTGGGCCTATCCGAGGAATGGGTGATTACACCCGTAGGTGGCAGCGGCAAGGTTCCGGCGTTCGTCGCACTGTTGGCCCCTCAGAAAGGCATGAACGTCGCCACGCTGCTCGATTTCCCGAGCAGCGACCGTGCGCTGATCGAAGACCTCTACAAGAAGAAGCTGCTCAAGAAGAAACAGGTCATTACATACGGGGATTTTGTCGGAAAGAACGAAGCCGATGTGGAGGATATGTTCGAGCGTGATTTCTACGTAAATCTCGTCAATGCCGAGTATGCAAAGGAATTGAAAAAACCATTAGATCTGGCAGCTCTGAACACCAAAGAGCCACGCACGTTACGGAGTATCGAAGCCTATCTTGAAGCCAATCCGCTCAAATCTGGCTCTTTTGGCCATTACAGGCCCGCACGGTATTTCTCGGAAAATGCAGCCACGCTCTGGCTGCAGGTTTCGGGCGCCACTAAGGACCGCTTTGAGGCTGCGTTCAATCATCTCAATGCTCTACTGCGATAGGCGCACAATGAATCTTCGGTTCGACTGATCGCAGCGATAGACATGAAGGAGAGGCGATGCTTGTGACGTTCGATTCCAATGTATGGAGGGCTGCCGCTGATCCTTCGAGGTTCCCGAACCATCCTGAATATGCAGCATTCGTGAGAATCAATGCCGCTCTGAAGTCGGGGAAGATCCGAGGTGTGCTTTGCGAAACGGTCTTCACGTTAGAAGGAATTGTCCGGGCGGATCGCAAAAACTTCTTTGTGTCGTATCGACCGAAGGCTAAGGTCACGGAGGAGGAACTACCTGACGGGACCATCAAGCTTGGGTTTAGCTTGGGTCCCGATAACTCCGCACACCCAGGAAATAATTCCTACCTAAGCTCGCACCTTGCGGACGCCTTGGCGGTAGGCTTCAAGTTGATGCGGTGCCCGCGTGTAGCTGGAGTTCAGAACTCTGACTTGAAAGACGAATGGTTTCATCCTACGTTGCATGAGTATGCGAAAAAGTTCGGGGAGGTGGGCCGACGCCTTGAGAGTGCAGGAGCTGGAATAGCCCTGATCAAGACAATAGGCAACAAGTACGCGTCTCCTACTGAGCCCTGGTTTGAGGGTCTTACGAAGGCTCCATCAAGCGAAGATACCGCTATTGCCAAGGCGGTCGCGGAGTGGGCGGATGCAGATTCCGTCGCTGCACACGTGGCAAACGGGAACACATTCTTCTGCACGAACGACATTGCTGTCGCAGCGGGTACTGCATCTACATTTTCCGCTTCAAACCGCCAGTGGCTTGAAGCTGATTATGGGGTGCAGCTCCGATCCCCTACCGCGCTGGTCACATATATTTAACTGGTCATCGCGGACGCCTTCTGCGCCGGTTAGCTTCAACTTTGAACGTCTGCTCCTAAATAGGCAAACTTCCGCTCTGGGTCGATAGCGTCAGCAGGCACCTGACTCACTGAATCTCCGCTTCGGCCGACAATCAGACTGAAGCCTCAACCCGCCCCGTTCTTCCTCTCCAACCCATACCGCGTCAGCTTCGCCCGCAGTCCCACCCGCGACAACCCCAATTCATCCGCCACCCGCGTCTTGTTCCAGCG
>JADYYF010000151.1 GCA_020853795.1 Candidatus Zixiibacteriota bacterium | reverse complement strand
TGTATGTGTCGAGCGAAGAGTTCACCAACGAATTCATTCGGTCGCTGTCGACCAAGTCGGTGCACGAGTTCTCCAATCGCTACCGCACGGTTGATCTGCTGTTGCTGGACGATATCCAGTTCTTTACCGGCAAGGAATCGACGCAAGAGCAGTTCTTTCACACCTTCAACGCCCTGCACCAGGCCGGCAAGCAGATCGTCCTCACCGCCGACCGTGCGCCCCGGGATATTCTCGGACTCGAGGAACGTCTGTTGTCGCGCTTCAGCTGGGGTCTGGTCGCCGATATTCAGCCGCCGACGCTGGAAACGCGCATTGCCATTCTGCAGAAAAAGGCTGACTCTGATGGTGTCATCGTCCCTCAGGACGTGTTGACTTACATTGCCGACTCGATCACTTCCAACGTCCGCGAACTGGAAGGTGCTTTGGTCCGCTTGGTGGCCTACGCTTCGCTGCGCCGTAAAGAGCTGACCATGGCCCTGGCGCAGGATGTCTTGAAAGACACCATCCGCTCCAAAGCGAAGCCGGTGACAATCGAGCAGATTCAAAAAGAGGTCGCGGCTTACTACAAGATTTCGGAAGAACTCCTGAAGTCGAAGAAGAAGACGCAAGAGATTGTGATCGCCCGTCAGGTTGCCATGTATTTGTCGCGCACGCTGACCAATTCTTCACTCAAGCTGATCGGCATCAATTTCGGCAATCGCGATCACTCCACCGTGATTCATGCCTGCCAGCAGGTGCAGGACATGATGAAATCGTCAATCGATTTCAAACTGCAAATTGACAAGTTGATTAATGTGATTTGCGGTCAACAGTGAATTAACAATGTTGTTGAAAAGTCGGTGTTGTCTGGCAAACTGTGAACAGCGGATGGAAACGATGGGTAGATATTACCCATCTTTCCACTGTGGATAGGTCGCTTAGTGCTTCAATATCAAGAATATCGCTTTACAAAGCCACATATCCACAGTACTATTACGATTACCTTTTTATTCTTTATCTAATAGTAAAATCATGTGTGGTGTGAATTGTTAAGGAAGCGAACATGAAAGTTACTGTCACAACCGACAAACTTCAATCAGCTTTGGCGGCGGCCATGAGCGCTGTTCCAACCAAGTCGACTTTGCCGATCCTCGGCAACATTCTGGTTGAAGCCGATAACAAAGGATTGAAGATCTCCGCGACCGATCTTGAGCTTTCAATCACCACCGCTCTGGAAACCAAAGTCAGCAAGAAGGGTGCAGTTGCCATTCCGGCCAAGACCTTCGCTGAAATCATTAACGCGCGTCCTCAGACTGAAATCGAAATTGAATCGAATAATAACCGCATCGAAATGCGCTTCGGTACCGGCGACTACAAGATTTCCGGGATGCCGGCGGATGAGTTTCCCAAACTGCAGGAGATCGACGTCAAAAAGGAAGTCAAACTCCCGACCGATGTGGTGCGCAAGCTGATTCAGCGGACGGCCTATGCTGTCTCCACTGATGAAACTCGCCCGGCCCTGAACGGCATTCTGTGGCAAACCAACGGTGAGCGGATGCGCATGGTGGCGACCGATGGTCATCGTTTGGCGCGTGCCGAGGCCGACAACGAGCTGCTCAAGGGGCTCTATGGCGATGTGATTGTTCCGCCGCGGGCGTTTAACCTGCTTTCCAAACTGGCGACCGACAGCATCAAGGAGGTCGGCGTCATTTTCGGCGAGAACAACCTGACGTTCATGTGCGGCGCCAACACGGTAACCACGCGGATCATCGAGGGCCCCTACCCGAACACCGACCAGGTCATCCCGCGCGGCAACAACAAGACTCTCATCGTGCCGAAAACGCTGCTGAACGAGACGCTGCGCCGCGTATCGATTCTGTCGAATTCGCTGACGCACCAGGTCAAGTTCGGCATCACCAACAACACGCTGGAGCTGTCGGCGACGAACGTTGATCTCGGCGGTGAGGCCAAGGAAAAGATTCCCTGCCAGTACGATTCCGATGATCTCGAAATCGGCTACAATGCCGGCTACATCATCGATAGTCTCAAGCAGGTTGAAGGCGACGAAGTGCGCTTCTCGTTGTCGTCGGCAACGGCGGCGGCGATCGTAACCTCGTTGGATGACAGTGACGACTATCTCTGCCTGGTGATGCCGCTGCGGCTGGCGGAGTGAGTTGAGCAACACTTTTGAGCAGGAAATCCATGGAAATGAAGAAACTACTGCAGCGCAATGGCGCGCTTCTATCTCTCCTGGCAGCCCTACTACTGCTGGGATATACTGCGAACGATCTTCACGCCCAATCCGACCCGGCGCGCGCCACGGTTGAATCGTATCTGGCGGCACAACACAAGGGCGACTGGAAGGCCTTCGTTGGTGCCTTCGATCCCCAGGACATCTCCACGTTTAAATACAACTTCGTCAGCAGCTACGGCGCGCGGATTGCCCAGATGGACACCACCGTGCTCAAGCCGTCGTACTTCGGCGTCAAGAGTCTGACAGACCTTGGCAGCGTCGATTCGGTCACCTATGTCGCCGGGATCTTCCGGATGATTCTGGACGTAATGCCACCGTTGCGCGAGATGATGATGGGTGCCAAGGAAACGATCCTCGGGTCGGTTGACGAGGGGACCGAATTGAAACACTTCGTGCTGCGCGTGCGGGCCTCGGTGCAAAACGAGGCGGTTAGCAATATCGAGGTGGTGTCGGTACGCAAGGTCGGCACGCAATGGCGGGTGGTGGGCAAACGCAATATGGAGCAGATGACCAACCTGCTCAAGCGCATCATTCGCTGACGGCGACCTGAGTCTTGCGCAGCATCCGCAAGATTGATTCTTCCAGCGTTCGTGCAGCAACTTCTTCCCGATTCAGCCAGCGTAAATCGTGCGACTCGTCGCTGATGGCCAACGGTGCGGCATCATCCGCTTCACACAGGAAGCGCACGTCATAGTGATAGTGTTGCGGTACGCCATTGCCGGCAGGGATCAGATGAATGTCGAGGTCAAAAATCTCCTCGGACACCAGCGCGATCTCCGCCAATCCCGATTCCTCCCGCGCCTCGCGCAACGCCACCGCGACCAGGTCAGTCTCGCCGTCGGCGTGTCCGCCCAGTTGCAGCCACAAGCCCAGTTTCTTGTGAAAGGTGAGCAGAAAGCGGGTCCGGGGGTGATTCGTGATCCACGCCGAGCCGGTAACATGGCCGATCGCCAGCGTGCGTTCGCAGCAGTCGGGGTGACTGCCGACAAACTCGATGAAGCGTTCCCGGCACTCGCGGTCACGCGCGTCGCGCGCCCGATACGAGCGCAGGAGTTGAAGCAGATGGTTGCGGTGCATCGCCGTCAGTATACTCCCCGAACGCGTTCTTTTCCGATAATTAGTGACCATCCAAGATATTAGCAAATACTAACTTGTCGCCGTTTTTTTGAATCGTTTTGGGGGAACGGCAATCCAAACTGATAGCGAATGGCCGAGAACGACCGACCGGTTCGGTCGCGCAAGCAACCGGCTGGTCCTGATATAGAATCGACTGCGCTTCCCGGCGCCCCTCTGTTGTGGGTGGGGCGCTGCCGGAGGCGCGCGCAACCTGATAATTCACGAAGGAGTTGTTGATATGTCCATGGAAAACAAAATCCGCGTCATGGCCGGCATGATGATCCTGCTGTCGATCGTGCTGACGCTGACCGTATCGAAGTACTGGCTGTTTCTCACCGGCTTTGTCGGTGTCAACTTGATCCAGTCGGCCTTTACCCGGTTCTGTCCGGCGGAAATCATTCTCGCCAAGTTCGAGAGCAAGTGATCTTCTCCCGATAAACCAGGCGAGGCTGATACCGCCGCGATCTTTTGCCTTGCCTTTCGCGTCGCAGATCGTCTCTATGAGCGGCGATGACGATCACGGCGTGGTTCTCCGGACTTGATCCGATTTTGCAGGCGTTTCTGGCGACCTGTTTCACCTGGGGCGTGACGGCGCTCGGGGCGGCGGGCGTGTTTCTCACCAAGGAGATGAGCCGTCGCGCGCTCGACATCATGCTCGGCTTTGCCGCCGGCGTCATGATTGCGGCCAGCTACTGGTCGCTGCTGGCACCGGCGATCGAGATGTCGGAGGGTGGCGCTGTCCCGGCCTGGGTTCCGGCGGCGGTCGGGTTTTTGCTGGGGGCGCTGTTCTTGCGCGGAATCGACCTGATTCTGCCACACCTGCATATCACCGACGACGGCACTCATGCCGAAGGCATCCGCACCCACTGGC
>JADYYF010000150.1 GCA_020853795.1 Candidatus Zixiibacteriota bacterium | reverse complement strand
TACAACGCCCACGTCGAGCAGCATGGCGTGTTCAGCGACGGGCTGCGGAGCTTCTGATGGCCCAGTTCGGCGTTCACCGCAACCCCAATCCGCAGACGAAGGCCCTCATGCCTTACTTGCTGGACGTGCAAAGTGACCTGCTGTCCGACCTCGGCACGCGTGTGGTCGTGCCGCTCTGCCCCGCCTCGGCGATGAAGGGAAAACTCATCAGAACCCTCATGCCGGTTCTCAAGATCGACAACAAATCCTACGCAATGCTCACGCCGCAACTTGCCGGGATCGAAAGCAAGCGGATCGGCCCTGAAGTCATCAATGCTTCCGCATACCGCAACGAAATCATCGCCGCCCTTGATCTGCTGCTGACAGGCATTTAGCCCGGGTTCAACGCGGCATTGCGATACGCAGGGCTTGCAACGGATTGATCACGGTCGTCGCCTAATCGGCCTTTACGGACGGTCACGGTATGCCTATTTCAATTCTGTCTGTCCGCTTTCAGCTTCAATAATCAGTCAAAAGAGTTGGTGTCGGAACTAGTTGTGTCCGGGTGGCCGCAGACAATCTCTAGGATGACTATGGAAACCTGATCGAGCGAAAGAGGGCGATTTGCAGGGCTCTCGCCCCATAAGGGCCACTCCTTTCAGCTAAAACTTCTCAGGGTAGAGTAGCAACGAGGAGGCAGGCTAGCCGCCAAGAGAACGAGGGTTATTGAATGGACACGCACTGGAAGAATGACTTGCCATTCAAATAAATACAGTGGCATCATGGCGTCAAGATCAATATAGAATTTCAGGACCTTGATGTCCGTATACTGACGTCTTGAACTAACAGAACCATCTGAGAATCTTTATGGCGAAACAAGAGAAAACTGCAAAACTGGCTCTCTATGGTCGCTGGGACTTCGAAGAGCTAATGGAAATGACACGAGACTATATCCAGCTCTATGGCTTCGCCTATTCCCTATCAGATGAACTTCCCGCTCACCGAGTGTCTGAAATTGAATATATATATGGGAAGTTTCCCTGGCGTGGCGGCTTTAGTACCGTCAATTTTTTTAGCCAACTTTTCCACAATATCCCCCCGCCCAGCCGGCCAAAGGTCCTGCGCATTCAATACGCATCACCGGGGTTCATTGAAATTTCTGCAATTGCAGGTGCTGCTCTCGCTGTGGCAGGTTTCGTTAAGGCCTTGTGCGTCTCAATAAATGCCGCCCACGAGCTCTATCGCAATATTCAAAGGAGGTCGGTCGAGCTCGATCTTTCAAAAATCAACCTCGCAAAAGAGCAGCTGAACCTAACGCGGGCACAAATTGAGTTCTGTGGCGAAGCTTCTGGACAGCTGACAAAGGTTCTAGGCTTGTCACCGTCACAAGACGCATTACTGGAACAGCGGACGCAGGGAAATAAGGTAATGAAAACCAAGCTGCTGTTGTCGGTGTTTCGCCGCGCTATCAATCTTGCTGACAAGCAGGTATCTCAAATGCTAAATCTCGGTGAGGGTAATGACGAATAGTTCTAACCACCGATTCGAGCCGACCTTCGGGTCGCTACGCGCCCCTCCGGCGGCTCAACCGGAACGTTGGGCGGTAAGTTTCGCAGTTGGAGAAGCTCAACGATGAACATCGCAATACTCATTGGCATCGCAAAGTATAAGTCCGAATCCTCGCTACCCGCCTGCGGGCTTGATGCCGAAAACATGAGACGGCTCCTGGCCGCCACGAAAAAATACGACGACATCCAACTTGTCGTTGACAACACGAACGCAAGTCAAGTCAAGGATGCACTTCGTCAGTTCTTCGCTAAATACCAATTGGTAGGGGGAATTGAAGAGGTCTTCGTATACTTCTCTGGCCACGGCGTGTATCAAAACGACGCGATGCTTTGCTGCTCTGACTATGACTCAAATCGGCCCGCCACAACATCCGTGAGCAACGCTGAGCTGGATGACCTGCTCCGCAGTGTCAGACCGGCTGTTGCAGTAAAGGTAATCGACGCTTGCCAGTCCGGATCACCCTACATAAAGGACGCAAGTGCAGGTTTCGAAAAAGCACTCAGCAAGAGCTCGCTGGGTTCATTTATCTGCATGGCTTCCAGTCGGCAAGACCAAAATTCATACGCGTCCGCAAGCGAAAGTTTCTTCACAAAGAAATGGATTGATGCAGCACTGTCCAAGGAAGATGGCTCGGTTCTCTACCGGGATATACAGGCTGCATTGGCTGATGCTTTCGTATCAGACCCAGACCAAACCCCATTTTTTGTGAGCCAAGGCTCTGGTCTTGAGGTCTTCAGCACAGTGACCGATGACATGAAGGCGCTTACCTCAGCACGAGCCAAAGCACTTGTACCGGAAAAGCCTGAAGCAGCTATAGCTCAGTTAATCAAAGCTCAGGTCGAAGATCGCGATAAAGCCTTTGTCGCCCACAAACTTGTGCTTAGCGCCGTCGAAGCCAGTAAGGAGGCGCTCGTATCTTCCGGCATTGCTGAACCGCTGGTACAGAACTTCTACGTTAAGTCGGTGAAGACAGACGTCAAGCTTCCATCGATACCCAAGGCTCGATCGGTCGCAGCGTTTGCTGAGGAGCAATCGTGGGCCAAACGGTATTTCGTAAAGGTGAACAAGGAGTCTTACCAAGAACGAACCCCCAAAGACCCTCTCGGAATGCTTTCTATCGGACTTGGCAGACGCCTATTAAGTGGAGGGATGTCCGATGACGATTTCGTTGTTGTAACTCGCCAACGACCGTCAACATTGGAGTCAACTGAAACCCTTCCTCTTGAAGTCGCTGAACTTTCTTTTATCTCCGATCACCCTTCTCTCCCCGCATTCTTGATCTACATCGGTCTCGTTCATTCGCTGACTGAAGTGATGGTTCTGTCGGCAACCGTTCGTTTGTCTCAGCGCGGATGGGACTCTCGGACGCCAGAACTGTCAGATGTTCAGTGGCGCTACCAAGCCCAGGCGTGGGCAGACGTTGTCAAGGATCCTGGACTTATCTGGAGAGATGCTCAAACCCGTGGGGAAACCGACATTAGGACCTATCTTGAGTCGCTCCTGCCAAAGTCGGAAACATCTGTCGAAGCAACCCCCGCGGCCGGTGAAGTAGTTGGTGACTCAAAGCCTACCGCCTAACCCTCCGCTCCTGGGATTGCGCCACAAGCGGCGAGCCTTTGAGCTTGAACGTTATGCATTTCCAAGGGTAGGTCTGTGTGAGCACTGAAGTTCGCGCCAAGGGAGCCGATCTCGCGAAGTTCCTTGAGCAAATGACCCCAGAGGAGCGAGATCGTGTTAGCGCCGAGAACATAAAG
>JADYYF010000149.1 GCA_020853795.1 Candidatus Zixiibacteriota bacterium | reverse complement strand
TCCGAGCGCAGCGGATGCGCCGGATCATCGATCACGAAATTGGCGATCACGATCGCGTGCCCGTCCGGCGTCACGAACAAATCGCGTGCCGCCGTTTGCCGAAACAGTCCGGCCGGGTAGAATGGCTCATCCCAGTCGACGCCGCCGTCGGCAGCTCGAAACTTGTAGACCACAACGGGTGATGTCGTACTCGGGTCATATTGCGCGAGCACATAAACATTTCCCGCTTGGTCAAGCGCCGCCGCAATCGGGATCTTTAGCGCCGGACCGGTTGTCTGATTACCCCAGATCAGAGTAGAGTCCGGGTCGAACTTTTGCACAAAGATCTGGGCATCTTCCGGCGCTTCATGGTAATGCCGGCCTACCACAATAACGTCGCCGACGGCATCGAGCCGGACAAAATAGGGAGCGTCCGCCTCGGCGTACGGAATCGCCCAGGCGGGCTGCCCAGCCGCATGACTGATTGAGGGCAGAAGAACAAATGCCGCCGCTAATAGATATGCAATGAGAGTATGCGCTTTCATATACCAGATATCGGCTAATTCCTCTTCTTGTTCACCGGAGCCAGTGAACTGCTGTATTGTCCCGAGTTTCACTGCTACCGTTGCCCTGTCAATACAATTCTTGCAACGGGTTGTTTTCGAGTGCGTACAAATGTATGACTGTCGTGGAAGGCGCAGCAAGGCGTTTCTTCAGCGGTCTTTTCGATACGCGGCAGCCAAAATTCTTGTTGACAGGACGCTAACCTGTTGAGCGAAAAGACTTGACATTCTGATACGCGATCGGTATAATACTGGTCTGCTGGTTAGGAGGATGGAGTGACGCGCACTCCCTTTTTTTCTGCAATCAGACGCTGGAGCGGTTTAGCCGCTTTTTTAATCATCGGCGTCGTCTTCGGCTTCATTATCTCCAGCAATTCCGATTGGCTTAATCGTGCCGACTCGCAACCCGCAGTCGACGGGCCCCGCCCCGCTGACGGCACCGTTCAATTCGCCCGCTCCACGGCCCCGCGCGAATCCATCTATCCGATCAATTCCGAGGGCCGCTCCCCCTTCGTCGCCGTCGTCGAAAACGTCCGCGACGCCGTCGTTAATATCCGCGCCGAACGCATCGAAAAACTGACTCCCTACCAGCAACGCTGGCTCCGGTTCTGGGGTTACCCGCAGGACGATCCGCGCGAAGTCTCGATGGGTACCGGCTTCTTCTTCCGCGAGGACGGCTATATCCTTACCAATCATCATGTTATTGCCGGCGCCAAAGACATCAGCGTTACCTTGGCCGACTATCGTGAAGTCAAGGCCCGCTTGATTGGCGAAGACCCCGCTACCGACCTGGCCGTCATCAAAATCTCCGGCGAAAGCTACCCGCACATCGATCTCGGCGATTCCGACTCGATCAAGGTCGGCGAATGGGTCGTTGCCATTGGCAATCCCTTCCCCTCGCAAGGACTCGACCGCACCGTGACGGTCGGAGTCGTTTCCGCTAAGGGTCGGCGTGGATTGAATTTCGGAGAAGATTCGCCCGAATTTCAGGACTATATCCAGACCGATGCCGCCATCAATCCCGGCAACTCCGGCGGTCCGCTGGTAGACTTGGGCGGCTACGTCATCGGAATCAACTCCGCTATCGCCACCTCGACCGGCCAGTCTGCCGGTATCGGTTTCGCCATCCCCTCCAACTTGGTCCGGTCAATCTTGCCCGACCTGATGAAGGGGGCCAAAATCGAACGCGGCTGGCTCGGCGTGGTCTTGTCCAACCTCGACCCGGTGATGGCCGAGGCTAACGGCCTTCAAAGCGCACGCGGGGCGTTGATTCGCGAGGTCAAACCCGGCTCGCCGGCCGAACTCGGCGGGCTGAAGGACGGCGATATCGTCACCAAGTTCAATGATCAGCAGATCGACGATATGGACCACTTCCGCTATCTGGTCGCGCAGGCCCGTACCGGCTCGACGGTCAAGATGACCGGTGTGCGCAAGGGCAAGCCGATGACCGCGAATGTCACCCTCGGCGATCGTGAACGCGGTCTCGCCGAGAACTTTCCGGCGCAGGCCCAGCCGCAAAATGTCGGCAGCGAGCGCCCGGCCCAGGCGGATCTCTGGTTCGGTATGGCGGTCGAAACTGCAACCCCCGATCTGGCCGAACAGCATGCCGTCGAATACCGCACCGGCGTCATCGTGACCTACGTCGAACCCGGAAGCCTGGCCGATATCCAGGGCATCACCCCGGGAACGATTTTGATTGAAATTGATCACCAGGATGTGAAAACAAAGGATGATTTCCTGAGTCTAAAGGAGCGGCTGAAAGATCGCACCAAAGCGATCGCGCTCATCGGTTTTGATGTCAGCGGCAACGTCAAATATTTTGCCATCAAACCGAGTTAGTACCGACGTATCTAACCAGCGCTCGTTAACGGGAGGACAGCGGGCGTGAGTGTCACTGTTTAACCATTTAGTGAGGACGGGTTTTTATTGGCGAGACAGTCCAAGAAGTATCGGGATGAAGATCGATCGCTGGATTTGTATCTGCGCGAAATCGGCGAAACCCCGCTGATTAACGCTGATGAGGAAGTGCGCCTGGCGAAAAGAATTCATGAGGGCGACCAGAAAGCTCTGGAAGCCCTGACCAAGGCCAACTTGCGCTTCGTCGTCAGCGTTGCCAAGCAGTATCAAAACCAGGGTCTGTCGCTGGCGGATCTAATCAACGAGGGGAACATCGGACTGATCAAGGCCGCAAAACGGTTCGACTGGACGCGTGGGTTCAAATTCATCTCCTACGCCGTCTGGTGGATCCGGCAGGCGATTCTGCAGGCGCTGGCCGAGCAGTCGCGCATCGTCCGGCTTCCGCTCAACCGCGTGGGCACACTGCACAAAATCGGCAAAGTGTCCTCGTCGCTCGAGCAGGAGTACGGCCGCGAACCGTCGCCCGAGGAAATCGCGAACGAGTTGGAGCTTTCGGAAGCCGAAGTTTCCGACACGCTCAAGATTTCCAATTCGCATCTGTCGCTGGATGCGCCGTTTTCGGTGTCGGAAGACAACAGTCTGATCGACGTGCTCGAAGATGAATTCCAGCCCGCTCCCGATGAAGCGCTCCTCGACCAGTCCCTGCGACTGGAAATCGAGAAAGCGCTCGACACGCTCACGCCACGTGAGGCGGAGGTGATCAATCTGTATTTCGGGCTTAATCATGAAAAGCCGTTAACCCTCGAAGAGATTGGCGCCCGCTTTAATCTCACCCGCGAACGTGTCCGTCAGATCAAAGAGAAAGCGATCCGCCGCTTGCGGCATGCCTCGCGTTCTCGCAGCCTCCGGGCCTATCTGACCTAACATATCGCTAAAGAGTTCGTAATCGAAGCGGCGGTCCCACGACCGCCGTTTTTTATTGTCAATTGGGCGAAGAGGGAGTACCTTCTATGCGATCAATGTCAGTTATTGGGACTGCGCGTTTAGCAAGTCGGCGCGAGAGAACCAAACGAAACCGAACGGGAGATGGTTCATGGCCAATTCTGCGTGTAGTAGGACAATTCTCACTGCCTTGCTGGCACTTACAGTCTTGGGGGGAGCCTCCCGTGGACTCAAAGGTGACTGCTATTCAGGTCAAGGGTGCTTGGAGCAGTTGGACGACTTCGACGGACCGCTAACTCCGAACTGGAGTTGGGTAGATGGGCGAGTTGGCGGAGAAAGTACCGTGAATGGTTCACTGAGAATCTCAGATACTACTTTTCTCTCTTGTACACTGGTAGACGAACCGTACCCCTTTGATTTTGATAGCTGCTATGTTGCTCGATTCGATTTTCCAACGTCCGATCGTCCGGCTACGTTTCATGCGACAATTGTCTTCCCAGACTTGCCTGATGCATCGGGCGCGATAGTACCTAGTCTGTTTTGTGGGCAAGCTGTCCTGGTCGTCGCGGCTTGCGCGGACGGGTCGCGCTCAGTTCTCACTGCAGCTTACCATTACAGAGATCACTATCGGGAGGAGCGGTTGGCATTCTGCGGTAGCGCCGCAGATCAATATGACGAGAACACCGCTCGATTTCTCGTGAGAGCATACAACGACTCGGTGTGGGTCGCTGCGGGTTATCGGGACTTTGCATGCGTCTGTAATTCGGGGGTCTTCAAGGTTCCCGGAGCAAGTGAAGCAAATCCGGTAGTGGCGATTGAATTGACCGGGTATTGCGATGCAGAACGTCTCCCAGACGCTGCACGGAAGATGTATATTGCCAGCACCTATTTCATCCATGGGCCGGTTATTCCTTGGATTCCGGCACCTCAATCAATCACAGTGATCCGTAATGGCACGATCCCCCCCGCGAAAGATCTGAAGATCGATCTAGACATTGATACTTATGAGCATTCCACACCCGGGTGCTACTCCGGGTGGAATTTCAGCCCCTTTGTCTTGGATGCTTGCCTTGACGAAGGCTTAGAGTGGCTCGATGTGTTCCTCGATCCACTTAGCGTAGATGGCACCGACTGGAAAATAACGCTAAACACTTCAGATGTTCCGCTGGGAACGTATCAATCGTCGATCACTGCTTCACTTGGCAACGCCTGTGTGCATGATGCTGCTCTCTCGTCCCAATTCACCTTTCCTATTACACTGAACGTAATTGAGGCGCCTGTCATAACTGAAATCAACGACCCCGGTCAAGGAGACGCGCTACAGGTCAAGTTCACTGGAGTCGCGAACCCATCAGTTACCCAGTACACGGTTGCAGTGTCAACGCGCCCCGGCGACGTTACCTGGATCAAGCGGACATTTGTTTCTGCACAAGGCGCAGTTACGCATACAGCACTTTTGGAAGGGTTGCAACCGAACTTTCCATACTATGTCAAGGTTTTGAACCCGGTTCCATTGGGAAGTTGGGTGTACCCAACGAGCGATACGGCAAACTACGCGTCAACTCCTGTTCTGCTAGTACATGGTATCAATAGTAGTGCAGCTGACGCTTGGAGCGATTTCATACCGTGGCTTTCTGCAAGGCACTTTAACCACATCTGGGCGCCCGATCTGGTTCTACCATCAGGTGCAGAAGGCGAAGTCAATTTTGACTTCAACACGCACGGACTCTCCTTGTATCTGGATGATCGGCTTGCTCAACTATCGCAAAAGACGGGTCTCGTCGCGAATCGCGTCAACATTGTCGCGCACAGCATGGGTGGGTTAGTCTCCCGACGGTTGCTATGGGAGCGACGTACTCTTGATGTTCCAAATCTTATCATGATGGGGACACCAAACGGCGGGGTAGATTGGATTCCTCTTGCCCTTCATCTTTTCGGTGGTCCAATCAAGCTCTTCTCTCCGGCAGTCTATGAGATGTCACCCCCTTACATGGCAGACTTCAACAAATTGGTCAAAAACCGCCCATCAACAAAGTACACTAATGTCGTCGGCGTGGGTGGCAGGGCAGACTACGCTTGTTCAAGCCGACCCAACATCACATGTGAGCCGAGGTATAGAATTGGAACTCAATTCACTAATTGCCCAAACGATGGCACCGTCTCGAAGGCGAGCATGATTGACCCCGCTCAAGGCAGCCAAGAAGCCGAGTACCCCGAACTCGTCTGCCACTCATCTTACATGCATTTTGCACCTATCTTTGATTTCGTCTACGACCGCCTTCGATCAAGCGACTTGGTTCAAGAACCGCCTCTTGCCGCTATACCGACCGAAGCGGTGCTCCCACCCCAGATCACCCACAGCATCTGCGATTCCGTTTCTCAGGGCGCTTCAGTTGCGGACACAATGCAAAGTGAGGGCGGGACACTCACCGTCAGGGTCGTGACAAATGACAGTTCTGCTTATATCTCTATCCAGTCTCCTTCGGGCACAGTATATGACTCTTCTAATGTGGGTTCATTCGGCGATGCCAGTTTTTCTTCTGGGCAAGACGGGACGGCATTCTCGTTTGTTGATGCGCCTACGGGAAACTGGATCGTGCGCATAAGCGCTGTGTACGCCACAATTCCCACAGTCTACTTTTGTTCTGAGGTCTACCAGTCGAACTCTACGACTTGCACCGCAGCAGTAGATTCAGTTTACCGGACTGTCGGTGATTCCGTCACGGTATTCACTGAAGTCCTTGATGGCTCGCTTCCTGTTCCCAATTGTGTCGTGACTGCCCTCCCAATTAGGAATCTCACGGACACACTCGCACTATGCGATCTTTACGATTCGGGCCTCGGGGCCGACATGATTGCTGGAGACGGGATCTACACCGGTCGATTCGAGGCCGCCGCCGACTCGGGCACGATGTTGATCTGGCTCAAAGCACGCGGAACGAACTCCCAAGGAATTCAATTTGAGAGAATAGCGCTGCCCTTTGTGCACTTGCAGTTGGCATACATTTGTGGTGACGCCGACGGCTCGACCGCCGTCTCGATTTCCGACGCTGTCTACCTGATCAACTACATCTTCGCCGGCGGCCCTGCTCCCAATCCGCCTCTGGCCGGCGATGCCGACTGTAGCTCGGCCGTGTCGATCTCCGACGCCGTCTATCTGATCAATTACATCTTCGCCGGGGGCCCCGCCCCCTGCGCCGCCTGCCCGTAGCTCCCGGCAGGGAAGTGGCAACCTCGAATCTCGCCGAAAGAGGAGACGAAAATCTCCTCTTTCTGATTCTCTGGCGAAAATCCTAATGGATATCTTCACTCAATAATTGACTGGTTTTCACGCGCCACAATCGTGAAATTGCACAAGAAAGAACGCTGCCGAGCTGTCCAACGACTATTAGAAGCACTGATCAGTTACGAACTTTTTACCTGCTCTCGGAGCCCGCTATGTCAAAATTCCTGCAACTCATTCTCATCATCCTCGCCCTGTGCCCGCTGGCCGCCAGCCAGGACCTCTATGATGTCTCCGTCATCCATACGGTCCAGATCACGTTTCAGCAGTCCAATTGGGACCACCTTCTCGATAGCCTCTATGCGATCGGCGAAGACCGTCTGCTGGGAAGCTGCACCGTCGACGGCGTCTTCTACGATAGTGTCGGCGTGCGTTACAAGGGCTTTTCCACTTACAGCCCCAGCCGCGTCAAGAACCCCTTCAACATCAAACTCGATTACATCATCGATGACCAGGAGCATCAGGGCTACGGCACTCTCAAGCTCGCCAATGTCTGGTTCGACCCGTCATTCCTGCGCGAAGTGCTCGGCTACGAGATTGCGCGCAAGTACATGGCCGCCGGCCTGGCTGCCTACTCCAACGTCTATGTTAATGGCACCTTGATGGGGCTGTATGTCAACGTGCAGGATGTCGACAAGCTCTTCTGCAATACCCATTTTGGCAGCGGTGGCGGCGCGCGCATCAAGGGCGAGATCGAAGGCCCGCCCATGAGCTGGGTCGTCTGGGGCTACGAGGGCGAGGATTCGACCGCCTACATGGACACCTACGAGCTTGACTCCGATGAGGGCTGGTCCAGCTTCATCGACTTTCTCGACACGCTCAACAACCATACCGCCGATGTCGCGCAGGTGTTCGATGTCGACCGCCACTTGTGGATGCTGGCTTACGACAACCTGCTGGTCAACCTCGATGCGCCGATCAATTTCGGCCACAACTACTATCTCTATCGCGACGACGCCCGGCAGTTCAATCCGATCATATGGGACTTGAACATGAATTTCGGCGGCTACAACTCCCTGATCGGCGGTTCCAGCCTGACTGTCACCCAGATGCAGCAGCTCACCCCGTTCCTGAACGAGACCAATCCCAATTACCCGATCGTCAACAAGTTTCTACCTAATACCACCTATCGCAAGCAGTACATCGCGCACATGAAGACGATGATCGCCGAGAACTTCGCCAACGGCTGGTACCAGACCCGTGGCGTCGAACTGCAGAATATCATCGCCTCCGCCGTGCAGGCCGATCCCAACAAGTTCTCGTCCTATTCCAGTTTCTTGGCCAATCTCAATTCCCAGGTCGGCCCGGCCCCCGGCATCGTGCAATTGATGAACGCCCGCGCCTCCTATCTCACCAACCACTCGGCGTTTCAGGCGGCCGGTCCGACGATTTCAGCCGTTACCCACTCGCCGGCCGTGGTTCCCTTTGGTGGAACGGTCGCGATTACGGCCACCATGGCAAACGCAACCTCCGTGTTGTTGGCGTACCGCGACAATCCGGTCTATCCCTTCACCAAGACTGCCATGCTTGACGACGGCGCCCACAACGATGGCGCCGCCGGCGACGGCGTCTACGGCATTTCTGTCGCTGTCGCCAACTCCGATCTGCATTACTACATCTACGGCGAAAACGCGAGTGCGGCCTCGTTCCTGCCGCCACGCGCAGAATTCGAAGATTCGCTGATCACAGTAATCGCACCTGCTGGCACCGGCATTGTGGTCAACGAATTCCAGGCCGATAACGCGACGACGATCACCGATCAAGACGGCGAATACGAGGACTGGATCGAGCTGTACAACACTACTGCAGCGCCGATCGCACTCGGCGGATTCCACCTTTCCGACAAGCTCGACAATTTCGGCAAGTGGACCTTCCCCGATACCACGATCGCGGCCCACGGCTATCTGACGATCTGGGCTGATGAGGACGGCACGCAGGTCGGGCTGCATGCCAACTTCAAGCTCTCCGCCTCCGGCGAGGCAATCGTCTTCTCGAATCCCGACCTCACCGTCATCGACTCGCTCAGCTTCGGCGCGCAGGTTACCGACAGCAGCTTCTCACGCTGTCCGAATGGTACCGGTCCCTTCGGCACCACCGCGCCTTCCTTCGGCGTCGCCAACGCCTGCCCGGCCGGCTATACCTTCGTCGTCGTCAATGAAATTCAAGCCGACAATGCCACGACAATTACCGATCAGGACGGCGAATACGAGGATTGGATCGAATTGTACAACACCAGCTCATCATCGGTCTCGCTCGCTGGCTGCTACCTGTCCGACAAAACCGACAATGTCACGAAATGGGCGCTGTCCGATACGACCATCGCCGCCAACGGTTACTTGGTAATCTGGGCTGATGAAGACGGTGCGCAGGTCGGCCTGCATGCCAATTTCAAGCTTTCCGCATCGGGGGAGGCGGTTGTCTTCACTGCGCCGGACACGACCGTGCTCCAGTCAGTGGTCTTCGGCGCGCAAACGACCGACAAGACCTTTTCCCGTTGCCCGAACGGCACCGGATCGTTCAGCGAGACTGATCCTTCCTTTGCCGCTGCCAACGACTGCTCAACCTATCTTTGTGGCGATGCCGACGGCTCGACCGCCGTCTCGATTTCCGACGCTGTCTACCTGATCAACTACATCTTCGCCGGCGGCCCTGCTCCCAATCCGCTTCTGGCAGGCGATGCCGACTGCAGCTCGGCCGTGTCGATTTCCGACGGCGTCTATCTGATCAATTACATCTTCGCCGGCGGTCCGGCCCCTTGCGCCGCCTGTCCGTAGCATGTAGTCAAAGTTTTAAGCCCCTTCCGGAGGGGAGACCTTGCGTCTCCCCTTATCTTTTTCAAAACTACCTCAACTATTATCGAACAAAAACTCCATTCTTCCGTCAATTATCCCAGACGACATTCTCACCGTCAAATCAGTGTTCGCTTCACCGCCAGAGACGAATCTCGCTGGAGGAATGCCCGTTGCATCCGCCCTTCCGCCTTGTTGCCGTTGCCATCATTGTCACAACCGTGCCAATCTCGCCTCTGTTATCGAGCGTCGCGGCTCAGACGGCAATCGACACCGACCGATTCCACCAATCGATTGCCGAATCTCCCCCGCGAAACTCAACTGCATACGTCAGTCTTGATTCCTTCATCGTCGCCACCATGGCGCAAACTCACATTGCCGGACTCTCCGCCTGCATCGTCCGTGACGGCGCTATCGCCTGGTCCGGTGCCTTCGGCTACTCCTACGTCGATGCCGGGATTCCCGTCACCGACTCGACACTCTTCATGCTCGCTTCGGTATCCAAGACTGTGACCGGTCTGGCACTCATGCAGCTCTGGGAAAACGGCAACTTCGATCTCGACGACAACATCAACGACTACCTGCCGATTCAGATCATTAATCCGAACCATCCGTCCACGCCGATTACCTTTCGCCAGCTCTTGACGCACACGTCGAGTCTCAACGACAACTGGGACGTGATGTTCTCGACCTATGTCTACGGCGACACCCCCATCCCGCTCGATCAATACGTCGCCGCATACTTTGTTCCCGGCGGTAGCTACTACGACCCGGTCGCCAACTTCAACTCCTGGGCGCCCGGCACCGTCCACGAATACTGCAATCACGGCTTTGTCCTGATCGGCTACCTGGTGCAGGTCATCTCCGGTGTTCCTTTTGCCCAGTACTGCCAGGATTCGATCTTTGCGCCGCTACAAATGAACAACTCCTCCTGGTTTTTGGCCGGCCTCGATACCATCAACGTCGCCATGCCTTATCACTGGAATGGCAGCTATCAAGCTCTGGGACAATTCGGCTACGCCGACTATCCGGCTGGGACACTGCGTTCCAGCGCCCCGCAGCTGGCGCGCTTCCTTCTGGCGCATTTGCAGCACGGTATGGTCGACTCCGTCGTTGTCGCTGATTCCGCCACCATCGATACGATTACCACCATTCATTTTCCGACCATCGCCGCCTCGCAGGGTCTCACTTGGTTTCACAGCAACTTCGGCGGTCAATGGGTTTGGGAACATGGCGGCGGCGACCAGGGCGTCTGTACGCGCGTCGGCTTCTGCCCGGCCAAACAAACCGCCATTGTCGTCCTCACCAACAGCGAGGCTTTCGGCGGTGTCAGCAGTATCGTCAGCCGTCTCTGGACTGAGGCTAACAGCGCCGGCGATCTCGACATCGACGGCATCGCCGATTCGCTGGACAACTGCCCGGCCAATCCTAATCCCGCACAGACCGACACCGACGGCGACAGCTGGGGCGACGCCTGCGACAATTGCCCCGTCATTGCCAATCTCGATCAAGCCGACGAAAACGGCGACGGCATCGGCGATCGCTGTGACGGCAACCTGCATATCGTCGGAGGGACCTTGCCGCCCGGCTATCTTGATCAGTTCTATTCCTATCGCTTCACGGCCTTCGGCGGGACCGAGCCCCTGCACTGGAGCTTCTTCGGCGGCGATCTGCCCTTTGGTTGCGACTTCGTCGGCGACACCGTCGGCATCATTGCCGGAACGCCGTCCTACAGTGCAACCTTCTATTTCACCCTGACCTGTATCGATTCCAACAATCCCGCCCGCGCCGATACCATGAGCTTCAGCTTGTCGATCGTCGATCCCCCAGATCTCTGCGGCGATGCCGACGGCTCGACCTCGATTTCCATTTCCGACGCTGTCTATCTGGTCAACTATATCTTCGCCGGTGGCCCGGCGCCCAGTCCGCTGCTGGCCGGCGATACCGACTGCAGCAGCGCGATCTCGATCTCCGACGCGGTCTACCTGATCAACTACATCTTCGCCGGCGGTCCGACGCCTTGCGCCGCGTGCCCATGATCCTGCGACCCCACATTTGGAGGGCAATTTGCCTCCCCCGTCGGTTGCCAGGCGCGGCGATTGCGGTTCCTCAGAATTGTCGATTTGCCTTGTTGACAACTGCCAATAGTTGCTTATCGTTAACACGTATCCGCACATCGTACTTCCTGCGAAAGGGAATGATATGCCTCGTTGCTTACGCCTCATTGCTCTCAGCCTGATCTTAACGATTGTCCTTGGTCAGTTCGCTCTGGCCGCCGATCTCGCCCGCGCCGTCCACTTCGATATTCCCGACCACATTGCCGAAAGGCAATTTGGCAAACTACCGCCCTCACAACTCTCGCGGTCCGATTCGCTGGCCCTGCGTGACTACCGCTTCACCGCGGATACCCTCAAGGTGCTCGTTATTCTCGTCGAATGGAACGATCGCCCCGGCACCTACCCGGCGCCGGTGTTCGACAGCCTCTGGTTCGCCGACTCCGGCTTTGCGATCGGCTCCGTGCGTGAGTACTACCGTGAGGTCTCCTACGGCAATGTGCACATCGCCGGCCAGATCGTCGGCTGGGTCAACGGCGGCAACTATACCGCCAATTACAATTTCGAAAACCTGCTGCCGCAGCTCAATGCGACCGTCGACTTTTCGCAGTTCGACGGCAACAATGACGGCATCGTCGACGCCGTTGTTTTCTTGCGCAGCGGCAACGGCCAGGAGGATTCCGGCAATTTCGATGACATCTGGTCCTTCGCGCGATCATACGCCCCCGGTGCCGGGCCCGGACCGTTCGACGGTAAACGCGTCTCGTACTGGAATACTTCTCCTGAAACGCGCCCCCTGCGCGATCCTGACAATCCGCCGCAGTTCCTCGGACTCGACTCGCTCAACTACATCCGCGTCTTCGTCCACGAACTCGCGCACAACATCGGCTTGCCCGACCTTTACGACTACGACGCCAAACTGGAGGTGCCGACCTTCTATACCCCGAACGATGACAACGACCACCCGGTCTACGACTGGTGCGTCATGGGCTACGGCGGCTATGGAATCCTCTCGATCAAGTCCCGGATTCCGTCGCACCACTCCGGCTGGTGCCGCAAGGAAGCCGGCTGGAATACCCCAACATCGCTGTCCGGCGGGGAATACAACCTCGTGCTCAACAGCATCGAGACGACACCGGTCAATTCACTCTACAAACTGGTGATCGATGACTCCCGCGGCGAGTACTTCCTGCTCGAATTCCGCGACCCGCAGTCAACTGCGCGTTACGACAAACTCGACTCCGACTTCTCGTGCTACTTCTGGCCCGACTTGACCTTCGCCTGCGATCCGCTCGATCGCGGCTTGATTATTACGCACGTTCATGACTCCCTCGGCGCCC
Source organism: Candidatus Zixiibacteriota bacterium (assembly GCA_020853795.1). Taxonomy (NCBI): domain Bacteria; kingdom Pseudomonadati; phylum Candidatus Zixiibacteriota; species Candidatus Zixiibacteriota bacterium. The sequence goes on along the minus strand of JADYYF010000149.1, from coordinate 14,989 downwards.
CATACTGGCGCATCAACTCCGGGACTCCGGTCTATCCGCACTATACGGTGGCAATCGAGGATGCCGGCTACAACCCGGCTCACGGCGTAACCACCAATCCGGAAGGGCATGCCACCGATTCCGCCCAGTGGTGGTATCCCTACGAATCGCGCAAGGGTGCCGCTTTCTCCGCCGACGTCGCCGGTCAAAACCTCTTCAGCCCGACCACCACGCCCAACAGTGACGGCTACTACGGCCCGACCGGCATCACCATCCGCGTCGATTCCATCGCCGCCGGCCAATTGTACGCTTACGTCATCTATGACAGCGATGGTGACGGTGCTGCCAATAACACCGACAATTGCCCCGGCCTGGCCAACCCGGCTCAATCCGATGGCGACTCTGACGGTCGCGGCGACGCTTGCGACAACTGTCCCACCGTGGCCAATGCCGACCAGGCCGACCTCGACAGCGACGGCAGCGGCGATCTGTGCGACTCGTGCACCGACAGCGATGGTGACGGCTTCGGCAACCCCGGCTTCCCGTTGAACACTTGTCCGCTGGATCATTGCCCGAACCTGCCCACCGCCACGAATTCGGATCAGGATGCCGACGGCTACGGGGACCCCTGTGATAATTGTCCGATGATGGCCAATGCCGACCAGGCCGACGCTGACTCCGACGGTATTGGCGATGTCTGTGATTATCTCTGTGGCGACGCCGATCGCTCCGGAGCGGTGAACATTTCCGATGCCGTGTATTTGATCAATTTCATCTTCGCCGGTGGTCCGACGCCGAATCCGCTCCTGGCCGGTGATGCCGACTGCAGCGGCGCGCTTAGCATCTCCGACGCCGTCTACTTGATCAACTACGTCTTCGCCGGCGGCCCCGCGCCCTGCGCCGCCTGCCCGTAGCCGGCTGGACCTGGTCTGATCGCAGTCCTCGCTGAATCGGCGAACGACACCTCTTCCGCCCGCGTAGTCGTGCCTTGACTCGCCGCTAACGTTGCTTATATTAGAGACGTTTCTCGCGGGAATCTCAACCCGCGGACTTTTCGCGACAGATCATTTCCACCACAATTCAGGGTCGGGCGCGCTCACCTTCCCTGCCCCGCCTGATTGGTGCTGCATGATGACCCGTCGCGAGCAACCGTACTTCCGAGAATCCTCTTGCGGAAAGGAATCTTTATGCGCCTGTTCATGATGCTGCTGCTGGCCGGTCTCACCTTCCTCGTGACGGCATCGGCATCGGCTGCGACCGACTCGATCGCCTTCAATCCGGCCCTGAATTATGGTGCGGGTGATTACCCGATCTCGATCGCCGCTGCCGATTTCGATCTCGACGGCAAAATCGACCTGGCTACGGCCAACCTCCTCGCTGATAATCTTTCCGTCTTGCTGAATTCCGGCGGAGGTGTCTTCCCGTCATTTACGAATTTCGCTGCCGGCGGACGGCCGCGATGGCTCGTCTCGGCGCGACTCAATAACGACGCGCTGCCGGAACTTGCGGTCTGCAACGAAAGTCCGGCGCAGATCAACGTCCTGGACAACCTCGGCGCCGGTGCATTTGCTGTCCCGACTCCCTACGCCGTCACCGGCATCGGCACGATCGCCCTCTACGCCGCCGACGTCAACGGCGATAACGCGATTGACTTGGTCACCACCAGCACCGTCTCGAATCTGGTTGTCGTCTGCCTCAATGACGGCAGCGGCGGTTTCGCGCCGGGCGTCGGTTATGCCACTCCGTCCGGGCCCTTCGGCGTCTTTGTCGGCAAGCTTGATGGCGACTCCGATCTCGATATTGCCATTACCAACTTCACCCCGGACAACATTTCCGTCTTTATGAATAACGGTGACGGCACCTTTGCCCCCCGCACCGACTATGCTGTCGGCGATGGTCCCTGGGCGCTCGACGGCGGCGATTTTGATCTCGACGGCGACCTCGATCTGGCGGTCGCCTGTGCCAACATTAACCAGGTCGTCCTCATGGCCAATTCCGGTGGCGCGTTCAGCGTCGACAGCACCTACAGCGTCGGCGTCGGCCCCAAATGTATCCGCGCCGCTGACCTGGACGGCGACCTGGACCTCGATCTCCTGACTGCCAACGAAGGATCGGATAACGCCACCGTCCTCGAGAATACCGGCGGGGTCTTCTCAGTTGCGGCAACTTTGGCCGCCGGCGACGGCCCGCGGGGCATCTGTGCCGTCGATCTCGACAACAATCGCTCCCTTGACATTGCGGTCGCCAATTCGTTTTCTGACAATGTCTCGGTCTTCCTGAATGCCGTGCCCGCGCCGTATCTCTGCGGCGATGCCGACGGCTCCGGTGCCGTCACGATTTCCGATGTAGTCTACTTGATTGCCTACATCTTCTCCGGCGGTCCGGCGCCGATTCCGCTGCTGGCCGGCGATGCCGACTGCAGCGCTGCCGTCAACATCTCTGACGCCGTTTACCTGATCAACTATATCTTCTCTGCTGGCCTGGCGCCCTGCGCCGCCTGCCCGTGAGGTGTGATGAAACTTCTTACGGGTGAATAGGAAGTTACTATGCGAAAACAATTCTTTACAGCCGGCCTTGTAATCCTCGCGACATGTGCAGTCATGGGCCAGCAGCCGCGGACGGTATGGACAGATTTCTGTACCGACTCCACCGTCACCAATATCAATCCGACGGGGATTATCGTCGACGCGACCGGCAATTCCTACCTTGCTGCAAACGGCAACTCGGTCCCGTCCGGCAACGCGGATGTCCTTCTGTTCAAGTACACTCCCTCGGGCCAACGGCTCTGGATGAAGTCCTTCGACAGCCCCGACCACGGTGGCGATGCTGTCCGCACTTTGCTGCCTTCCGGCGACGGCAATTTCTTCCTGCCCGGTTGGCATCAGGTCGGTGCCAATTCATGCATCCAGATCATCAAATGTACCCCGGCCGGCGATACGCTCTGGATGCGCCGCTACACCGAAACTTGTGACCTCGGCATCTGGATTTACGACTGGGTGAGTGACTCGGCCGGCAACATTTATTGCGGCGGCAAGATCTACGGCGAACAGGAGGCCGAGCACTGGGTCATCGCCAAGTTCAATGGCGATGGCTCCTTCGGTTGGCTGCGCACCAAGACGGCGGCGCCTTATGAGAAGCTCGCCGCCAACGCCCTCGCCCTGGACTCCGAGGGCAATCTTGGCGTGACGGGTATCGCAGCTGATTTATCAACCGCTTCCGTCTTCACCTGCAAATATTCCTCCGCCGGCGATGAGCTGTGGTGTCGCAACTTCGCCGCGTTCCCCGGCGCAGCGGCTGACGATGGCCGGGCGCTCGCAATCGATGACGTCGGCAATCTGATCGTGGTCGGTCAGACGACCGTGACAAATGCGCCCCTCGATGTTGACTTGCTCGTTATCAAGTATTCTCCCGACGGTGATACTCTCTGGACGCGGCGCTTCGGCCCGACCGCCGGGTTGAGCGATTTTGGAACGCACGTTGTGTGCGACGGAAATGACAACATCGTCGTCGCCGGATACACCAACCTCGGCGAGTATGGCATCTCCGACTTGGCCGTACTCAAGTTCTCGCCGAACGGCCAGTTGCTCTGGTCCGACGTCTATGACGGCGTCACCCACGAAAGCGATGAGCCCGGCGCTCTGCAGGTGGCCGCCGACGGCAGCATTGTTGTGCTCGCCATGAACGACCGCAGCGACACCTTCGACACCGGCGACATGCTGCTCCGGAAGTATGAGCACTGGGGCCGCGTGGTCTGGAATCAGAAATACTACGGTCTGGGTAATACTTTCGAACTGGCCGAATTGCTCGCCCCGGACCCGACGGGGAATTGGCTCGTCAGCGGCTGGAGTTCCGACGGCGGGAGCAATTACAGCGCCTATCTCAACAAGTACTCTGACTTCCTCTGCGGCGATGCGGACAACTCCCGGACACTCTCAGTCTCCGATGTGATCTTCCTCATCCACTACATCTTCATCGGGGGACCGATTCCCAACCCGAAGCTCTCCGGTGATGCCGACTGCAACGGCATCCTGACAATCTCCGATGCCGTCTACTTGATTAGCTACATCTTCGCCGGCGGCCCGGCGCCCTGCGCCGCTTGCCCGTAGCGGCCGTAAGAAGTCGTTGACTGCTGCTGCCTTTTTCGTATATTAATAACCTGACTTCAGACACAAGGTCTACTCTCGGTTAACTATCGCTAACGATCTGAATTGAATCTCCGTCGCAGCGAACGCGGACGGAACGAGCATTTAAGACTCTCGCAGGAGTAATGACCGTGCTTAAGCAACTCCTTCTGGCGGTCTGCCTTTTGGGCAACACCGCGACGGCGATGCACGTTGATACCGCTTGGGTCAGAAGCTTCGGAGATGTTGCTCCGGATATCCTGATGGATCTGGCAGTTGATGCAGCTGGAGCAACCTATGTCACCGGTTATGTCTGGGGCAGCGGCGGTTCCTTTGATGACATCGCCACCATTAAGTACTTACCCTCTGGCGACACCGCCTGGGCTCGCATCTACAACGGACCGGCTAACGGCTTTGACCGCGGCAACGGTGTCGCCGTCGATCAATGGGGCAACGTGTATGTCTGCGGGATGTCCGACACAACGAATAACATCGCCGATTGGGTCGTGCTTAAGTATCTTGTCGACGGACAACTGGCATGGCGAAGTCGGATCGGCGGATACAACTTGCGGGAGGAAGCACTAAATATCGCCGTCGACGATTCCGGCTACATTTACGTGACTGGAATGAAACTGACGGTCGCAGCCGGTTATGATTTTCTCACGGTCAAATACTCGCCGGCCGGGGGCATCATCTGGCAGGACCAGTACGATGGCGAAGCTCACGGCAGCGAGTACCCCCACGATCTGGTGATCGGCAAGAGCGGCGAAATCGTTGTCTGCGGGCAGGAAGCCTCCGCTTCGGGGCCAATCTTCACGGCGATCAAGTACGCGAATACGGGCCTTCGCGATTGGGTTCGATCGTACGATTCACCGGAGCCGATCGATATTTGCCTGCGCACCGGCGTCGACTCCGCCGGCAACGTGTACGTGTGCGGCTATAATCAGCCTTCCTCCGGTATTCAGGTCGGAATCACGACCATAAAATACTCACCCGACGGAGATACCTTGTGGACAAGCGTCTATGATGACCCGTTCGGGGCTGAGGACTTCGTGACCGACATGGTTGTCGACCCGGTCGGCCACGCCTACGTTGTCGGCAACACTAATGGCGGATTTCTGGGACAACAATTCACCGTCATCAAATACCAACCCGATGGTGATACCGCTTGGGTTCGCGCCTTCCCGGGCGCGCAAACCCAGGGAAGCGATGCGCGGGCAGTTAGTGTCGATGCCGCGGGCAATGTTTACGCCACTGGCTACATCAACACACCGACGCCGAATAATCTGGATCTTCTCGTTGTCAGTCTGCGTGACGACGGTGTCACTCGCTGGCAAAAGGAAATCAGCAGTCCGGGCGCCGAAGGCGATGTTGGCAGCGTCATCGCGGTTGATGCTGTGGGCAATATCCTGGTTGGCGGTACTTTTGACGGCGGAGTGAGCACTTACGAGGACTATCTGGTCGCGAAATTCGTGCAGTATGAGTGCGGTGATGCCGATGGCTCCGGCATGGTCACAATCTCCGATGCCGTCTACCTGATCAATTACATCTTTGCCGGCGGTCCCGCGCCCAATCCGCTGCTCTCCGGCGATGTCGACTGCACCGGCGCCGTCTCGATTTCCGACGCCGTCTACCTGATTAACTACATCTTCGCCGGCGGCCCGGCGCCCTGTGCGGCCTGCCCGTAACGCTTCATCGCTGATCCGGCATTCCGCCCCGGAGACAAACAACCCCTGGTGAATTGAAATCCACTTTTCGTTTGCCAAAATCGCAATTGGGGCTATATTGGGTCTACATTATCCAATGCTGTTTCGCTTACGCTTTCCCTTCTGAGAAAGGTCTGGCCCTATGCTTTCGCGTCTTGTTCTGATGGTGGTGACTGTGTCCCTGTTGACTGTCTTGCTGGTATCGAACCCGCTCCCGGCGGCTGACCCCATCCCGCTTCCCGCTCAACTCGAAGCCGTCAACACCGCTGCCTTCAGCTTCACTCCCAATCTCGGCCAGTGGCCGGACCACATCCGCTTCCGGGCCGCCGCCGCCAATGAAGTCCTTTGGCTCGCCGCGGACGGCGTCTATTTCCAGTTCCTTCGCCACAAGCCCGGCACGCCCGTTACGACTTCGACCAGTCTGGAGAGCAACTCCGTCTATCCTGAATATGACGGTCTGCTCGTCAAGGCGACCTTTGTCGATGCGAATGCTTCACCGCGTTTCAGCGGTGAGTCCGTCCTTGAGCACAAGCACAATTACTTCCTCGGCAACGATTCTACCCGCTGGCGCACCGATGTGCCCAACTTTGAGGCGCTCGTGATCAGCGAACTCTATGACGGCATCGATCTACGCTATCATTTCAACGCCGGCAAGATCGAGTACGACGTGATCGTCAAACCGGGCGCCGATCCCGGCCGGTTTCGCGTCCGCTACGACAACGTACGCGATCTCGATGTCGCGGCCTCCGGCGACTTGGTCGTGACCACCGCCTGGAGCACGATCACCGAAAGTGCGCCGCTGATCTTTCAGGAGCAGCAGGGAAGTTGCCGCCCCGTTACCGGCGGTTTCACGCGCCTTGACGACAACTCCTTTGCATTCGCTCTGGCCGATGATTACGATCAGGCCCGCCCGCTGGTGATCGATCCGACTCTGACCTTCAGCACCTTCCTGGGTGGCGCCAGTTCCGACCTGGCCTACGATATTGCGGTAACCCCCACTGGCGAGGTCTTCATCACCGGTGTCGCGTGGTCGTCAGATTTCCCCACGGTCAATGCCTATGACAATACGTTTGCCGCCGCCACCGACGTTTTCGTCAGCGAGTTCAATGCCTCCGGGGCTGCGCTGCTCTACTCGACTTTCCTTGGCGGTATCGGCCCTGATTATCCTTACACGCTCGCCCTCGAAGGCTCGACCAGCTCGGCTGCCGTTTATGTGGCCGGTGAAACCTTTGCTTCGAATTTTCCCATGGTTGGCGCAATCGACGCAACCCTCGGCGGCAGTGATGATGCCTTCGTCGCCAAGATCGGGTCGGGTGGATCAAGCTTGCCCTTCAGCACCTTTCTCGGCGGCAGCCAGTGGGATCGCGTCAATGACATCGCCCTGCGCTGTCCCTTTCCATGCTCAACGCCGACCATGCGTGTCTTCGTCGTTGGCGCAACCGCCTCTTCCGATTTTCCGCTGGCCAATGCATATCAAACGACTGTAGGCGGTGTCAGCGATGCCTTTCTTACGCAGTACAGTGTCAGCTCGATCAGCGGCAATTCGCTGGTCTACAGCACTTTCCTCGGCGGCAGCGGCGGCGAGAACGCCTATGCCGTGACCGTGCAAGGCTCGTCCGCGTTCAAACCCTATGTCGCCGGCGCCACCAGCTCGACGAATTTCCCGACTGTCAATGCCTACGACGCGACCTTTACCGGCCAGGTCGCCGACGCCTTCATTACCGGTTTTGATATTGCGGGCAACGGCTCTCTTTACGCGCTTTTTTCCACGTACTTCGGCGGGGCTGATTCCACCGGCGGGACGGAATTTGCCTCGGAAATCCTCCTGCGTGGCAACGGCAACATCGTCATTGCCGGCATGTTGAACAGTCCGGGACTCGGGACACCCGGTGTCTATCAACCAAGCTTTGCGCACGGCGACGGCGACGGCTTTGTCGCCGAGTTCACGCCGCTCGCCGCCAGTCTGCTGCGCTGCACTTATCTCGGCGGATCGAGCGAAGACATCCAGACACCGCAGTCCACGGGCCTGGCAACTGATGCTTCCGGTGCTCTCTACTTCAGCGGTACGACTACCTCCGCCAATTTCCCAACGGCAGAGGCTTACGATTCCACCTACAACGGCGTTGATGATGTTTTTGTGGCTAAGTTCAGTTCAGATCTGTCCGCCCTTCAGTTCTGCACGTACTTAGGCGGAACATCCGATGATCGCAGCACCGGCATCGCTGTCGATCCCTCCGGTTGTGCCTATGTGACCGGATCGACCGCCTCCGTCAACTTTCCGATCGTCGCCCCTTACGATGGCTCGATGGCCCTGACCGATGCCTTCTTAACCAAGATCTGTCTTCCGAGCTACGTCTGCGGCGATGCCGACGGTTCCGGATCTGTCACCGTTTCCGACGTCGTCTACCTGATCAACTACATCTTTGCCGGCGGTCCCGCGCCCAATCCGTTGCTCTCCGGCGATGTCGACTGCACCGGCGCCGTCTCGATTTCCGACGCCGTCTACCTGATCAACTACATCTTCGCCGGTGGCCCGGCGCCCTGCGCGGCCTGCCCGTAGCGTCGATTAACCGTGATCAACTCAGATGTGGATGAAATAGTTGCTGTGCGGACTCGGCCCGATTAGTTCAAAACCTCGTTGGCCGGAACCAACTCGCCGTCGAGCAGCTTCCACTCCTCGATTCCGCCGTCGACGAGGGTCGTGCGAAATCCTTGCCGCTCCAGATAACCGCAACTGACGCGCGAGCGATTACCGGTGCGGCAAAAGACGTGGATGTTGCGCTCTCGCGGCAGGGAATCAAGACGCAGACTCAACTGCGTGTGCGGGATATTCCGCGTCCCCTCGATCATCCCGGTCTCGGCAATTTCTGCTGTGCTCCGGACGTCCAGTGCCAGCGTATCCGGTCGCGCCATTCGTTCCGCCAGGGATACGATGTTGATCTGGTCGGCGCGTGCCATTGGGCCCCCGCTTTGCTGGTACGACTGTACTTCTTCCGGTGTCAGGTAGCACTCGACACGATCCAACCCGATCCGGCGGCAATCGGCGAGCGCTTCCGCTAATTGCGCGGGCTCGATCACAAGACAAATCCGATCTTCGGGCGCGATGAATGACCCGATCGTGGTCGTAAACGACTTGTCGATCGGCGCAAACAGCGCTCCGGGGAAGTGGCCGCCGCGATAAAGCTCCCAAGAGCGCGTATCGACGATCACCCATTCGGGCGAACCGATAATCTCAGCCAGTTCAGACGACGACCGCTGGCGCGGTCGCACCTGCGAATCGACCAGCGGCACGCCGCCGCGATTGAGCTGTTTCATCCGCTTGAAGTATGGCGGCGGCTCGGGCTGGCCGCGCAAAATGTAGTCGGTGAATTCGTGCGGCAGATCGAGCAGCCGCAGCGCACGATTAGTTGCCGCTTCATAACCGAATGTCGAGATCGGCATCGAACCCAGGCTCTTTCCGCAGGCGCTTCCGGCTCCGTGACCCGGCAACAACAACAGCTCCGGTCCCAGCGCGCGCAGCCTCTGCAGTGACAGCCGCAACTCTCCGGCGGCCGCTTGGGCTGCACCGATCTGTCCGATCACGGCTTCCAGCAAGTCGGGGCGGCCGACATCCTCGACGAACACCAGATCGCCCGACAACAGCGCCGCCGGTTGCTCGCTGCGCGTCGTGTCCGTCACCAGGTACACCAGGTGCTCCGGCGTGTGCCCGGGCGTATGCCAGGCCTCAAGTCGTACGCGACCAATCGTAAATCGATCGCGATTCCGCAACAGCCGATACCGGAACGGCGAGTTCACCAGCCATTCGAACTGCCACTCCGTTCCGCCCTCCGCCGAGGCCAGAATCTCGACCCCCGGCAGTTCCGCGAACTGCCGGAGGCCGGAAAGATAGTCGGCGTGAATGTGCGTGTCAGCCGCGGCAACGATCCTCAGCTTGGCTGCCTGCGCCGCCGCCAGATAGCGGTCGATATCTCGCTGCGGGTCGATGATGATCGCCTGCCCGGTTTCCTGGCAACCGATCAGGTAGGCATGCTGTCCCAATTTCGGATCGCTGATTTGCTGAAGATACATCAATCACTCCATCGCTGGCTAATGGCTGGGTTGTGGCGTCATCCGCAGGTACGGCCTGATCACCGTATAACCTTTCGGAAAACGCCGCTTCAGGTCTTCGGCGTCCTGCAGTGCCGGCGCGATCACCACATCTTCGCCTTGCTTCCAGTTGACCGGCGTGGCTACACTGAACCGTGCCGTCAACTGCAGCGAATCAATTACCCGCAGGAGTTCGTCGAAGTTGCGCCCGGTCGACGCTGGATAGGTCAGCGTCAATTTGATGCGCTTGTCCGGGTCGATCACGAACACCGACCGCACGGTCATCGTGTCGTTCGCATTCGGATGAATCATCCCGTACAGATCGCTCACTTTGCGGTCGGCATCAGCGAGGATCGGGAAGTTGACCTGCGTCCGCTGCGTCTCGTTGATGTCGCCGACCCACTGGCGATGCGCCTCGACCGGATCGACCGAGAGCGCCAGCATCCGCACGTTGCGCCGGTCAAATTCCGGCTTCAGTCGCGCCGCCATCCCCAGCTCGGTCGTGCAGACCGGCGTGAAGTCGGCGGGATGCGAAAACAGCACGCCCCACCCGTCGCCGAGATAATCATAGAGACTGATCTCTCCCGCGGTGGACTGTTGCTGGAAATCCGGGGCGATGTCGCCCAATTGGAGTGCCATGGTTTTTCCTCCATCCACTTATTGAGGGTTCCAACCCGGCAGCGATGCGGCTTTGGAATCGTACTTACGTCTGCGCCCCGCGAAAAGATGCGGAAAAATCATCGTCGCAAAATTTTTGTACGAAACCGGTGATTCGCCGCCTCTGGGCGAAGAAAATTCGGCGCCGGACCGCCACCGCCGGCATCGCCATCTCACTGCTTGCCTGCGCTCAAACGCACCTGATCGTTATTTACCATTTCCGGCGCCAAAAGGCAAGCAATTGTAGTATAAATGGCTCTATTATTGATTTGCAGCGACTTCCGCTTGGCGGCACCGGAAGGCCGTTCCCCTGCGCAATTTTGGTTGGCGGCGCCCACCGCGTTCGTATACTTCCGGTATGCGCCCCGTCTCCAGTTCGCCCGTCCCGCGCCTGCTGAGCCGCATCCTCCTCGTGCTCGGGGTGTTCACGCTTCCCGCGTTGCTCTCGGCGGTGCTCTATCACACCCGTTACCTGCAGCTTGGCCGCGAAACGGTATTCTGGAAATGGTTGCTCGACTTCCAACTGGCCTGGTATATCTGGGCGGCGCTCACGCCGGTTATCTTCTGGCTCGGCCGCCGCTTCCGCATTGATACCCGCGCCTGGCTCCTTCCCGGACTGGCTCACTTGCTCATCGGATCACTCTTCGCCGTCATTCAGATTGGCCTCGGCGTCTTCATCTCCATCCTGGTTTACCAGGAACCGGTCACTTGGGAGTATTACGTCGGCCAGGTAGTACCGACCCTGTTCGGCCGCTTCCCGGCACAGTTGCTCGTCTATGCCCTGATCCTCGGCGTCTTCTACGCCATCGACTACCAACGCCAGTCGCGCCGGCGCGCCTTGCAGGCCGCGCAGCTCGAGGCCGAACTCGGTCGCGCCCGCCTTGAAGCGCTCCAACAACAGCTCCAGCCCCACTTCCTCTTCAACACCCTCAACTCGATCTCCGTCTTGATGCAGAAGGGCGACACCGCCGCCGCTAATCAGGTGCTCAACCATCTCAGCGACTTGCTCCGCGAAGTGCTGGCCAAAGACAACGCGCAATTGGTGCCGCTCGCCGACGAGTTGGCCTTCGTCCGCAAGTATGTCGCCATCGAGCAAGTTCGTTACGGCGAACGCCTGCGCGTCGAATTCAACGTCGCAACCGGCACCTTGACCGCCGCAGTGCCGAGCTTCATCGTCCAGTTGCTCGTGGAAAATGCCATCCGCCACGGCGTTGCCCGTAAAGCCGATGCCGGCCGCGTCACGATCACCGCCGCCGCTGCCGGGAACCGGCTGAATGTCAGCGTCAGCGACGACGGCAACGGTATCGACGTTACTGCGTTCAAGGAAGGCGTCGGCATCTCCAACGCCCGTCGCCGCCTGCAGTACCTCTATGGCGGCGATCATTCATTTGCGATCGCCAACCAGCCTTCCGGCGGTGTTATTGCACAACTGACGATCCCGAATATGGCTTCGGCAGGGGACACGGTCTGATGGAACTCATCACCACCTTGATCGTCGACGACGAACCGCTCGCCCGCGAAGGCATTCGCCTGGCCCTGAAGCCGGACCCGCAATTCACGATCCTTGGCGAGTGCGGTAACGGTAAAGAGGCCGTCGCTGCCATCCGCCGCCTGCGCCCGCACCTCGTCTTTCTCGATGTCCAAATGCCCGAGCTGGATGGCTTTGGCGTCCTGCGCAAGCTCAAGCCGGAAGAACTCCCCCTGGTGGTCTTCGTTACTGCCTTTGATGATTTCGCCGTGGCCGCATTCGAAGCTCGCGCCCTCGACTACGTCCTCAAACCGCTGAATCCCGATCGCTTCGCCAAGACCCTGGCGCGGGTCAAATCCGTCATCGTCGACAAACAGTTGGGCGAAACGACCAAACGCCTGCTGGCCCTGCTAAGCGATTCATCGGCTCCGGCGCGCGAATTCCTTTCCAGGTTCACTGTGAAGATCGGTGATCGTATTCAGTTCGTTGAAGCAGCGGCTGTCGACTGGATCGAGGCCGACGACTACTATGCCAAACTGCACGCCGGCAAACAGACCTATCTCATTCGCGAATCCCTCAGCCGTCTGGAAGACCAACTTGATCCGGCACAATTCGCGCGCATCCACCGGTCGACCATCATCAACCTCGCCCGCGTCAAGGAGCTCAAAGCCCATTTCCACGGCGAGTACATCGTCCTCCTTCAGGATGGCAGCAAGCACAAGCTCAGCCGCAGCTACCGCAGCGCTCTCACCCGCATCCTCCCCGAACGCTGACCGCCCGCGCCGTTTCGCCGCCGCCATCAGCCGTTTCACTGCACCGCCCGCCCGGTTCCCGACACTCCGGTAACTAAGACACCGCCGCGGCAGTAAACTTGTTGCGAAGACCAGGACGTAACCCCGGCTGCCGCCGGCTACCTCTTCCAAGCGAGGCACACATGTCAGGAGTGAAATCGCGTTCGTTCCCAGCCGCGTCGACGGCAATTATGATCATCACGCTGGCCACTTTCGGCGACCTTTCTGCCGCCTTCACGCCGGTATTCACCGGCCCGGTCGTTTCCGATGCCGGCGACTCACGCTCCGCCAATTTCGTCGATTACGACAACGACGGCGACCTCGATCTATTCATCACCAATGGCCCGCAGTTGGGCCAGCCCGACTACCTCTATCGCAACAACGGCGACGGTACCTTCGTCAAGATTACCGGCGACCCGATCACAACTGTCGCGCTCGCCTCCGACGGCGCCACCTTCGGCGATTTCGACAACGATGGCGATGAGGATTGCTTCGTCGCAACCTGGTGGAACAATCCCAATATCTTCTATGAGAACAACGGCAACGGCACCTTCGCGCAGATCACCACCGGTCCCATCGCCACCGGCGGCACGCACTCCGAGGCCGGCTCCTGGGCCGACTACGATCAGGACGGCTATCTCGACCTCTACGTCTGCAACAGCTTCAGCTCGCTGGCCAATCTCCTTTTTCACAACAATGGCGACGGTACCTTTACCAAGATTCTCACCGGCCCGCAGTCAACGGACCTGTTTCGCTCGCGCGTCGGCGCCTGGGGTGACTATGACAACGACAGTGACCTCGACCTCTTCGTTGCCAACGAGTTCAATCACCCCAACAACCTCTATCGCAATGACGGAGGCGGCACATTTACCAAGATCACAACCGGAAATATCGTGACCGATCTGAATGAATCCTTCGGCGCCAGTTGGGGCGATATCGACAATGATCTCGACCTCGATCTCTTCGTCGCCAATGGGGAAGACCAGCACGATTGTCTCTACACCAACAACGGCGACGGCACCTTCACCAAAGTCACTACCGGTCCCGTCGTCTCCAGCGGTGGCTACGGCGTCGGCTCGACCTTTGCCGATGTCGACAACGACGGCGACCTCGATCTCTACGTCTGCAATGCCTTCGCGCCCCTTGCCACAACGAACTTCCTCTTTCTCAACAATGGCGACGGCACATTCACCCGCGACCTCTCCGATCCGATCGCCACCGATGATGGCTGGACCTACGGCTGCGCCTTTGGTGACATCGATGCCGACGGCGACCTCGACCTCGCCCTGGCCAAATGTCTCGGCGCTTCCGAAAACAACGCGCTCTACCTGAACGGCGGCAACAGCAACCACTACCTCGCGCTCGAATGCGTCGGCTCGCGCTCCAACCGTTCCGGCATCGGCACGCGCCTGAAAATCAAAGCCACCATCGGCGGCGTCCCGCGCTGGCAGATGCGCGAGGTCACCAGCCAGGCCGGCTACTGCGTGCAAAACGGCGAGGATGCCTGGTTCGGCCTCGGCGACGCCCTGACCGTCGACTCGCTCGTCGTCACCTGGCCCTCCGGCGTCGTGCGCATTCTCACCAACGTCGCCGCCGACCAGCACCTGTATCTGGACGAATGTGAATCCACCGACTCTGATGGCGACCTCGTCGGCGACAACTGCGACAACTGCCCGTCGGTCGGCAACGCGTCCCAGACCGACTCCGATGGCGACGGCCTTGGCGATGCCTGCGATACTTGTCCGCTCGATGCGCTCAACGATGCCGACGGCGACGGCATCTGCGCCGATCTCGACAATTGCCCGGCCATCGGCAACGTCGACCAGGCCGATGCCGACGGCGACAACATCGGCGACCTCTGTGACAATTGTCCGAATCGCTCCAACCCTAATCAGGCCGACGCCGATCACGACGGCATCGGCGACCTCTGCGAATTCGTCTGCGGCGATGCCGACGGCTCGGCCGCGATCTCCATTTCCGACGCCGTCTACCTCATTAACTTCATTTTCGCCGGCGGCCCCGCGCCCAACCCCTTGCTTTCCGGCGATGCCGATTGCAGCAACGCCATCTCGATCTCCGACGCCGTCTACCTGATCAACTACATCTTCGCCGGCGGTCCCGCCCCCTGCGCGACCTGCCCCTAGCAATCTAAGCGCAGCCCGAACTCGCTTGGACCGGGAG
>JADYYF010000148.1 GCA_020853795.1 Candidatus Zixiibacteriota bacterium | reverse complement strand
GCCAATTTGAAGAGGCCTTCGCTTGCGCATCGGAGAGTGTGACGACGTCGCGCGTGGTGAAGCTGTAGTAAGCGTAATTTCCGCTCGATCCGTCGGCGTTCAAGATCGTCGTCCAGTACTGCCCGGCCTCATTCCAGGTCGTGGAATTGGTGTTCTGTGGCCCGGGGTTATTGCCCTTGTCGTCGTTGGAGCAGCCGACCACCGCAGCCAGCAGCAGCGCCGAAAAAACAGGGCGAAGTAGGTGCTTCATGCAAGTACCCTCACAAATATTGGTTGAAGTTGTTGTTAGATTCATGTCCATATCGTTGCTCGTCATTTGTCCGCGTCGGGCCGAAGTCGCAGTCCGGCATAGAATGAACGTCCCGGCCAGTAACCGTAGTCGACTTTCACGTCGTCGGTGAGGTTTTCGCCGCGCGCGAAGATGTCGAGATTCCTCCAGAGGCGCTGGGAGACGTTCAGGTTGATTTCGCGCCGTGTCGGCGCCCAGATCTCGGAATCGAAATCGTTCTGCGCCCCCAGCGGTACCCAGAGTTTGCCGGAGTACCAGTTGCCCCAGGCGGTAATGATCAGGCCGGCCTCGTCGAAGTGCAGCGACCCGTGCAGCTTGAGTGAATGCTCCGGGCGGTTGAGCAGCCAATGGCCGTTGTCGCGATTCTTGGCGACGAGCCAGGTGTACGAGAGCGAGAGATCGAACCGACGGTTGACGCGAATCTCACTCTGCCACTCGATGCCGCGTGTATACGCCTTAAAGACGTTCTTGTACTCGTAGATGCCGCGCCAGTAGGTGGGCGAGAAACCGGTCAGGTCGAACTCAATTAAGTCGTCGATATCGTTGTAAAAGAAGGTCGCGCGGTGAAGTCCGATCCCCTCATAGCTGTACTCGAGCGTCAATGAAGCATTTCGCGATTTTTCGGGGCGCAGGTTGTCGCCGCCACCGGTCACGATGTAGCCCGCGGCCGAATGATCGAAGCGGAAGTAAAGCTCCTTGATCGAGGGCGCGCGAAAACCGCCGCCATAGAATCCGCGCAGGCGAACCCGCTCGTGCGGGTTATACATCAGGTTGAACGAGGCGTTGACGTGCTCGCCATAGGACGAGTGTTCTTCCAGGCGCACACCGGGCAGACATACCAGGTTGTGCAGCGGTTTCCATTCGTACTGCGCGTATAAGTCGCCTGACTTCACCGCGCGCTCACCGCCATCGATCTCCTCCGATGTGAGCGACTGATAAACGTAATCGCCGCCCATAGTGATCACGTGGCCGTCGGAATAACTGTGGCTGGCGCTGAGCGACGCCTCGGTCAACAAGTCCTCGGTGCGGGAGCGGTCGGAGGAAACACCGGCGCCAGTGAATTTCTCCCAGAGATGGTCATAGTAGGTGCCGAACAGGTTGAAATCCACCAGCGTCGCCGGCCGCGGCTGGAAATTGGCTTTCAGCCCGCCGGAGTAACGATAGTTGTTCTCATCGTCGTTGAACGTGAACGTCACGGGATCGATAAACTCCGATTCAATCCAGCGCTTATTCTCCGAATAGAAGTTGCCGTTGAGGGTGACCTCCCAAGCGCGATTCAGACGGCGCCCAATCTTGCCGTCGAGATTGAAACGCCGGATGCGCTCGAGTCCGTTCGTGTGCGGTGTGGACTTGTCGAGATCGAAGCCGTCGGTGCGGTCGAATCGCGAGGCCAACTGCAGCCCCCACGGACCGCGGCGGGAATCGAGTTCGAGGTTCTGCGCGAAGGTCTTGAAGCTGCCGTACTCTGAAGACGTAGACAGCCGCATCCTGGCTGTCGGTTTGCGGGTGATGATGTTGACAACGCCGCCGATAGCATCCGAGCCGTAGAGCGTTGATCCGACACCCTTGACAACCTCGATCTTCTCGACGTTGGCCAGCGAGATCTGCGCCAGATCGATCGCCCCCCGAACGCGGCCAACCATCTTCTCGCCGTCGATCAGCACCAGCACCCGCGTCGGATCGACGCCGCGCAGCGATGCACCCGCGCCGGAGAAGTTGTTGTCGACGTTGACGCCGACCGCAGATTTGAGCGCCTGATCGACCGTCGTCGCGCCGGTTTCAATGGCATCTGCGCTGCGAATGACCTCCGTAGTGACCGGAACATCCTTGAGCAAATAGGGTGTCCGGGTGCCGGTGACGACAATTTCGTCAGAGATGTAGGTGCGCGGCGTGAGACGGATTTCCAGCACAACATCGGCGGAGTCAACGTGCAGATCGACGAACCGTGTTTCGAAGCTGATATGACTCACTTGCACGCGGTAGTCACCGGGTGTCGGGATGATGAAGTTGAAACAACCCTCACGGTCGGTGCGGGAGTTGAGCGCAAGCGGCGTAATCAGCAAGTTGGCCTCGACGACCGGCGCGGAATCACTGCCGTCCAAAACCGCGCCCGCGATTCGCATGGCGTCTGCCGGCCGAGCGAGCGCGAGGATCACCAGCGCGCCGGTGAGCGCCAATCGCAAGCAAACCACTTCGCCAATTCCTCCATGTTTCGAGAATCGTCGTCGCATCGTGGAGAATTTAGGTAAATTAATGTTGTGATTGTCAAACCACTGTCAAACCGTAACGCGAAGTCGCCCAGCTTGACATTGAGGTGACAGAGGTGTGGCGATCGAAAGGGGCGGCGGCGATTAGAGCCCGATGATCGATCCGATCCGGTAGATGGCGAAGGCGGCGATCCACGGGATCGCCAATTGCGCGGCGATGCCCAACCACATCCAGCGGGCGCCGATTTCGCGCCGCATCGCCGCCATCACGGAGATGCAGGGCGTGTAGAGCAGCACAAAGACGAGGAAGGCATAGGCGGCCAGCGGCGTGATGCCGTTGATCGGATCACTGAGGACATTCATCAGCGAAGTCGAATTCTCGTCGACGTCACCGCCGAGCTGGTAGAGCACGCCGAGGGTCGACACGACTACTTCCTTGGCGACAAAGCCGGTGATGAGGCCGATGCCCATCTGCCAGTTAAATCCCAGTGGCTCAATGATCGGATGGATCAGGTTGCCGAGCCGGCCGATGTAGGAATTCTTGATCTCTTCGGATTGCATTTGTGCCTGCAGACGCGCCACCTGTTCAGTGGCTTCCGGCGAATTGAGCGTCTCCAACTGTGCGATCTGTCCGGCATAGTCCTGCGAATAGTGATCCAGTTGCGGGAAGGCACCGAGAAACCAGATGATGATCGAAGCGATGAGAATCACGCCGCCGATTTTGCGCAGATAGATCTTGGCGCGCTCCCACATCATCAACAGGCCGGTCTTGAACGTGGGCCGGCGATACGGCGGAAACTCCATGAAAAACGGCGCCGTGTCTTCCTTGAACAGGCTGTTTTTGAGCAGCCGGCCGAGAATCACGGCGACGCCGATACCGAGCAAGTACAGCGAGAAGATCACATTGCCGGCGTTGCCGGCAAAGAAGGCGCCGCAGAAGAGCACATAGACCGAGAGCCGCGCCGAACAGCTCATGAACGGAATCAGCAGCACCGACAACACGCGGTCGCGGTGCGACTCCAGCGTGCGAGTGGCCATGATGGCGGGGACGTTGCAGCCAAAACCCATCAGCAGGGGGATGAAGGCTTTGCCATTGAGGCCGAGAACGCGCATGAAGCGATCCATCATGAACGCTGCGCGCGCCATGTAACCGGAATCCTCCATGACGGCGATGCCGAGGTAGAGGATCATGATGTTGGGAAGAAAAACCAGCACGGCGCCCATGCCGCCGATCATGCCGTCGGTAATCAAATCGTTGATCACGCCCGCCGGCAACAGACCGGAAATGAAGCCTTGCAGGGCCACGACGCCGGCGTTAATAATGTCGGCCGGAAACTGGCCGAGGACATAGGTGGCTTGGAAGATCAACCACATGAAGAAGAGGAAGATCGGATAGCCGAAGTACTTATGGGTCAGGATCGCATCGAGCCGATTCGAGAACTCCATGCGATTGTCGGCGCCACGCTTGACCGCCTTCTCCAGCACTTCATTCACGTAACGATAGCGCGCGTCACTAATGGCGGCATCCGACTCCTGGTGCAGTTGCTGGCGGATGCGGTTCCTCGATGCGGCGACTTGGCCGAAGATTAATTCGCGCTCGGGCAGAGTCGGCTTGGCGAAGTCGTCGATATTGACGGTGTCTTCAAGGAGATTGACGGCGTACCAGCGCGGCGGCAAGGTATTGCAGCTGGTCGAGGCCACCGCTCCGGCGATCGCCGCGATTTGCCGGTCGAGTTCCGGATGATAGCGAATTTCGCGCGGGATGTGCTCCGGCACCGGCTGCTTGAGGGCAGTGATCGTCTTTTCAAGTAGTTCCTGGACGCCCTCACCGCGATGGCCGACGGTGCGCACGATCGGCGCGCCCAGCACCTGGCTCAGTTTCGCCTCATTGACTTCGATCCCCTGCTTGCGGGCTTCATCCCACATGTTGAGGTCGATAATCATGCGCACGCCCATCTCCATCACCTGCATGGTCAGGTAGAGGTTGCGCTCAAGATTGCCGGAGTCGATGACGTTGATCACCAGGTCGGGCTTATGGATCAGGATAAACTTGCGGGCGATCCGTTCATCGAGTGTTGCGGCCGAAAGCGAATAGGTCCCGGGCAGGTCGACAAATTCGATTTCGAGACCGTCGCGCCGAAGTGTCGCGCTACGTTTTTCGACGGTAACCCCGGGGTAGTTGCCGACGTGGGCCCGCGCGCCGACGAGCGCATTGAAGATCGAGGTCTTGCCGCTGTTGGGATTGCCGACGAGCGCAACGGTGAAAGTCTTCTTGGCAGTAGCGACGGTGCTCACGCGACACCTTCCACTTCAATCTGCTCCGCCTCGGCCTTGCGCAGGCTGACGTAGGCGCCGCGCAGCTTGTATTCGAGCGGATCCGCCAGTGGCGCGCGCCGGATCATCGTCACCTGCTCGCCACAGCGAAAGCCAAAGTCCATCAAACGATGACGCACCCGCGCATCAGCATGCACAGCCGTGATCCGCGCGGTATCACCCGGTTCCATATCAGCTAAGGTCAGTTTCGCGTTTCCCATTACAAACCCGATGAAATCCAATGCCAGACTACTGTTGCCACAAAATGATCATTACATCGAACAATTCTGGTCGACCGACTTTCGATAGATCCCCATGCACTTGGGGCTGTTGTTGTTGCAGGTGCGGATCACGTCCAGGAACAAAGTCAGCCTGCGCAAAGTCGACTTAGACAATCCATGCTCCATGCGGCAAGCCTCTTCGTCCGCCTGCTTGGGGTCAAGCAAGAGCACATCCGCCAGGAACCGCCGCAGCGTGCGGTGGACGTTGTAGAGCTCCTCGCCGAGTCGTTCACCTTCCTGATTGAGCATGATCTTACCGTAAAGTTGCTGCCGGACCAGACCGTTGCGGACCAGACGTGCTACCGCCGTGCGGGCTGTGGGCACGGTCACACTTCGTGCCTTGGCGACATCGGTGACGCCGACAGTGTCGGAATGACGAGAAATTCGGTAGATTGTCTCGAGATAGTCCTGATCTTTGTCAGTCAGAGTAATCATAGCCACACAATGTAAGATTCGTCTTACATTGTCAAGGAAATTAGGAAAAATTTGTGAAAAATTTCGCAAATCTGACAATAAATATGGTTAATTTTGTATTATTTATGAAATTGGGCTAATCGCTCTTGGTTCAAAAGCTTGGATCAAGTAACTTCAGATCATGGCGAGCTCATCTGTGCTCTCGACTGAGCACCACACCGACTCCGGACGTCGTCGTGCCGCAGTTTTCGTCGCGACGCTCAGTTCGTTCCTCGGACCGTTCATGGGCTCGTCCGTGAATGTTGCCTTACCCGCAATTGGCGCCGAATTCTCGATGGGTGCCGTGATGTTGGGCTGGATAAACACCGCCTTTCTCCTGGCGGCGGCGACCTTCCTGATCCCCTTCGGGCGCCTCGGTGATCTTTATGGTCGGAAGCTGATTTTCATCCTGGGGGTGGGGCTGCTGGCGCTCTCGTCCGCGCTGTTGGCGCTGGCCGGTTCCGGCGGGCAGTTGATAACAATTCGCATATTTCAAGGGATCTCGTCGGCGATGGTTTTCGCGACGGCGATGCCGCTGCTTATTGCCGTCGTACCGGCGCAGGAGCGGGGTCGCGCGATCGGCTATACGATTGCGGCGGTCTACCTCGGGCTCTCGACCGGGCCGTTTTTCGGCGGGTTCATTACGCAGTATCTGGGCTGGCGCTACATCTTCGGCATCAATGTTCCGTTGGGCTTGTCGTTGCTGGTCGTGGCCGTGATGAGGTTACGCAAGGACGCCGGCGAGCACGGTCACGCGAAGTTCGACTATCTCGGTTCGCTGATATTGGCCGTCGGACTACTTCTGACGATGTACGGATTTTCGAATCTTCCCTCCGCCGTGGCGGGGATGATGGTCCTCTGCGGATTGGTGGTGCTGGGGGCTTTTGTCGGCTACGAGTCGCGCCTCAAGCATCCGCTGGTGGACATGATGTTGTTTCGCAAGAACACGATCTTCGCCTTCTCGAATCTGGCCGCGCTGATCAATTACGCGGCCACCTTCGCCGTGACGTTTCTGCTGAGTCTCTACTTGCAGAAGGTGCGCCTGTTGTCACCGCAGGCAGCCGGGATTGTGTTGGTCGCACAGCCGATCGTCATGACAATCTTCTCGCCCCTCGCCGGTCGGCTGTCGGATCGGATCGAGCCGCGCACGCTGGCTTCGTGGGGGATGGGCATCACCGCCCTGGGGCTGGCAATGCTGGCGTTTCTGGCGGCGGCGACACCGCTGGCTTACATCGTGGCCAGTCTGATCGTGCTGGGATTCGGTTTTGCGCTATTCTCGTCGCCCAATACGAATGCGATCATGAGTGCGGTCGACCGGCGGATGTACGGCGTGGCCAGCTCAGTTGTCAGCGCGATGCGCCAGATCGGGATGATGTTTTCGATGGGGATCGTGGCGATGCTGTTGTCGGTGTTCATCGGCTCGGCGCAGCTTAGTTCGGAGAATGCGCCGCAGTTCTTGCAGTGTGCGCGCGTGGCGTTTGCGGTGTTCGCGGCGTTGTGTTGTGCCGGCGTGTTCGCATCCCTGGCGCGGGGCAAGGTCGCGCGGCCCGGCGCGGCTACTTCTTGAACTTCTGCTCCCAGCGGCGACGCAAGAGATCATTGAGTTTAGCGGCAAATTCCGGCGGCAACTCCTCGCACTGACCCGACTCGCGGCACAGCTTGACCGTCAGCTTGAGCGTGTCAACCATTAGGCGGCAATCATGGCAGTCGCCCAGATGCTTTTCGATCTCCGCACAGAGTTCGGGGGCGATCTCGCCGTCGAGGTAGTCGTTGAGACCCTGGATCAGATCAGTGCACTTTTTGGTCACGATCCTCCACTCCCAGCACGGCATCAAGCCGGTTACGCATGAACAACCGCGCACGTAAAACCCGCGACTTCGTTGCGGCCTCGGTAATCCCCAGCACTTCCGCAATCTCCTTGATCGACAACTCCTCTTCGTAGCGCAGCGAGAAGGGGATGGCATATTCCGGCGGCAACTCGGCAAAGGCGGCGGCGATCAGGCGGTTCAACTCGTCATTTTCCAGCAGCGTATGCGGATCGCGCCATTCGTGCAAGTGTCCGGACGGAGCGCCATGATTGTGTTCGCGCAGCGGCAAGAGGTCATCGAGCGACTGCAAGTCCGTCTTCTTGGCGCGATTATAGTGGGCGCGACCCTGGTTGAGGGCGATCGAGTAAAGCCAGGTGCCGAAAGCGCTGTCGCCGCGGAACTTGTCAATGTTGTCGATGGCCTTCAAGAGCGTCTCCTGCACCAGATCCTCGGCATCCTG
>JADYYF010000147.1 GCA_020853795.1 Candidatus Zixiibacteriota bacterium | reverse complement strand
GCGCTCTGCTCGGCCTTCACCAAACGATATGCCGCTAAAGGACTTGCCTACACGGGTGAGATCACACTCTCCGGAGAGGTGCTGCCGGTCGGCGGATTGAATGCCAAGCTGATTTCGGCGGTGCGCGCGGGAATCAAGACGGTCGTGGTACCGCGTGCCAATCGCCCCGATATCGAGGAATTGCCGAAAGAATTAACTGACAAGCTGCACATCACCTACGTCAAGAACGCCTCCGAAGTATTAAAGCTTGCCTTCCCTCACTGATTTCGATAGCTTCTTGCACCGGTAGAAAATTTAACGAGTGAGAAAATGGACCTGAAACAGGTGACATTGGAGAGGACTGCCTACTTGCCGGATCAACTGATCCTGAACGGCGCGCTGCAGGTGGCGTTTGCTGGGCGCTCAAACGTCGGCAAGTCGTCCTTGCTGAATAAGCTGTTCAATCGCAGGGCGCTCGCCAAGGTCTCCCAGACACCGGGCAAGACCCAGTCGATCAACTACTATCGTGTTGGGGAGAAGCTCTGTTTCGTCGATCTGCCGGGTTATGGTTACGCTCGCGCGCCGAAAGCCGAACGCGACCGCTGGAAGAAATTGATGGATGTGTTCTTCGCCCAGAACCAGGTGCTGCGCGGTCTGGTACACCTGATCGATATCCGCCACGAGCCGACCGACCTTGATGTCGAATTACACGAGTGGACCTTGCCTTTGGTGCGAAACCACTTGTACGTTCTGACCAAGTCCGACAAGGTCAAGCAGAATCAGAAGGCGAAAGCGATTGCGGACGTGGCGGCGCAGTTGGAAATTAGACGCAATCAGATTGTGAGCTTTTCGGCTGAGACCGGAGAAGGCAAACACTTGATTCTGAATTGGGTGGCGGAAGTCGCCGCCTGACGACGTGGAGTTGAGGCAGGCTCGGCCTGTGGAAAGTCCGAGCCTTTGACATAGAGCATGGGAGAGTCGAAGATGTCGAATCGTGTTGTGCTGGGTTTGCAGTGGGGAGATGAGGGTAAGGGCAAGGTTGTCGATCTGTTGTCGCGCGATTTTGATATTGTCGCGCGCTGCCAGGGTGGCGCCAATGCCGGACATACCGTCAAGGTTGACGGCCACCAGTTCATCCTGCATCTCATTCCTTCGGGCATTCTGCATCCGGGCAAAACCTGTCTGATCGGCAATGGCGTGGTGCTCGATCTGTTCCAGTTGTTCGCCGAGATGCGCGATTTGGAAGCGCAAGGTATCAGCGTCAAAGGCCGTATCCTGGTGTCGGGGCGGGCGCATCTGGTTATGCCGTATCACAAAATCATCGACGCCGTGCAGGAGGAAGCCCGCGGCGATGCGCTGCTGGGCACCACTAAGCGCGGTATTGGGCCGGCCTATCTCGATAAGATCGGCCGCTGCGGCATCCAGTTTGCCGATATCTTCGACGACCACGTGCTGCGCTGCAAGATCAAGGAGAACTTCGAACTCAAGAAGCACATCTTTGATCGCCTCCCCGGCGACCAACGGCCGAATGTCGACCTGACCTTCGAGACGCTGGTCTCCAAACGTAACGAAGCCCGCGAATTGGTCTGCGATGTCGCCGAATATCTCGATACCGCCTGCCGCGCCGGCAAGCGGATCCTGTTCGAGGGCGCGCAAGGCACCCTGCTGGACGTCGACTTCGGAACCTATCCGTATATCACGTCATCAAACACGACGATCGGTGGTGTCCTGACCGGCCTGGGTATCGGTTTTAAGCATCTGGGAACAGTGACGGGCATCGTCAAAGCCTATCAGACGCGCGTCGGCGCCGGACCGTTTCCGACCGAACTCAAGGAAGACATCGGTAATCGCCTGCGGGAGCGCGGACACGAGTACGGTTCGACCACCGGCCGCCCGCGCCGCTGCGGCTGGCTCGACCTGGTCTCCTTGAAATATGCCGTCCGCATCAACGGCGTTGACGATATCGCCCTGATGAAGATGGATGTGATGGACGGCCTACCGGAGGTCAAGGTCTGTGTTGGCTATCGTTTCGGCGGGCAGGTCATCAATCTGCCGCCACAGTCGAACTACCAGTTCCAGCACGTCGAACCGGTCTTTGAGACCCTTCCGGGCTGGCAAAAGCCGGTCTGTCACGCCAAGTCGCTGTCTGATTTGGATGCTAATGCCCGCCGCTACCTGGACCGTATCCAAGAATATCTCGGCGTGAAGATCAGTATCCTCTCAACCGGACCGGGACGCGAGGAAACGGTCTTCAGTTAGCGCGCCGGCGATTTTGACCTCGCGGTAGAATTCAGCAAAACGACGATTTCGATCCGCCGGGCTGCGTTATATTATCCCCATGCCCGAGCTTCGCTATCTGCGCGCCGGCCGACGCGCCCTGCCTCTCCTCCAGGATATCCTCGAAGCCGCGCTCAACGGCCAATCCGCCGAAGTGCAGGCAATGTTACACGATGACTTCGCCGAGCTTCTGAACGCCGAGGACAATCCCGGTGTCAGCTACATTGTCGGCTTTGAGGACCACGTTCCGATTGGCTACGTCAAGTGCATCCACTCCGAACTGATCCTCGAACTCGTCGGTCCATTCCTCTACGTCGACTATGCCACGGTCGATTACTCCAGCCACTTGATCAGAAAGGCCAAAACCTACATGGAGTCACAGGAATCGCGGCTGGTCTTTGCGCTGATTCCGGAGAGCTTGGTCCCGGTAGGCAACAGCTATCCGGTCGCCGGCTTCGACGAGGTCTCGGATCAGCCCGAATTAATCAAGCGCTGGCGCGACGGTCTGCTGGCGGATCGGCTTACCGCAGCTGGATCAATCCTGTACGCCCAACTGATCGATTCCGACTTGGCGTAACGGCTCCCCTTTCCCCCGACCCTCTCGATGTTCTGAGCCTTCTAAGCTGTTTTTGGCACAACAGTTAAGTCCAACTTTGCCGATAAGATGATGATAAGAGGCATGAGAAGTGCCTCTGATGTCCAGACCATGAGATTATCTCGTCTTGCGAGCCTCTTTCGTAAATCCGACAGCGGGGTGAATCAGCCGGGCGGTCAGAATCCGCCGAACTGGCTGCTGCAATTCTATCTGGTAGCCGCGTTGTCGCTCTTTGCCGCGACCGTGACGGTCTTCGTCAGCAGCAAGCTGCGCGATTATCGCGAAGCCGAGGCCAGGATCAACGAACTTTGGTCGCGCTGGAGCGACTGCAATTCAAGAGCATCGCAAGCGTCGCTGCCGGTGCTGGCGATTCCTGAGTCCAAGTACTTCGGGCAGGAGCCGCAGCCGCAGGCTGACTCTCTGGCCCACGCGATCGCGGATTTCGAACAAGCTCTGATCGATCTGAGTACGGCGTCGGCGCAAGCGGCGGCTTCCGATCAAGGATTGGGATTCCATCAAGCCACCAGCCGTATTATTCGCAACGGCTATGACCTGATCAATGCCGCGCGCTCGGCTGCCGATGTCGGCAAATCTTCCGAGGCCGCGCAAGCCAAGGCTGCCATGGCGGTCTTGCAGCAGGCACGTGTATCCTATCAAGCCGCTCGCATTCAATATCGCGCCGATCAGGTCAAAGCGCAGCGAACGCAAATTCGAAAGATCACCGAAAAGGTCGAGTCGCTGCAGGGATTCTTGCTGGCTGTCCAGGCGGGAATCATCGCCTTGATCGCCGTCATCGTCCTGCTCAGCCACCGGCTGTACCGCCGGCTGCGATTCACGGAACGCCAGCGCGAGCAGGCGCACGAGGAATTGGCGGAAAGTGAACTGCGACTGCGGACCTTGATCGGCAATATCCCCGGCGCCGTCTTCCGCCTCCGAATTGCCCCCAATTGGCCGCTGGAATTTATCAGCGACGAGATCGAGCAATTAACCGGCTATCCCGCCGCCGAACTGATCGAAAACCGCGTCCGCCTTTCCGGAAGCCTGATCCACCCCGAGGACCGCCCCCAGGCAGTCGCCGTCCTGACTGCCGCCGTCGCGGACCAGACAAATTATATCGTTGAGTACCGCCTGCTGCAGCGCAACGGCCGCACGATCTGGGTTCAGGAGCGCGGGCAAGTCGTGTGCGATGCCGCCGGAAATGCCGCGCGTATCGACGGTGTGCTGGTCGATATCAGTGCCCGCAAGGCCGATGAAGCTAAACTGCAAGCGGCCGCCGAAGATGTCGCCGCATTGCTGAATGCCGGGCCGGGACCGTCGCTGCTAATCGGCTCCGATCGGCGGATCGAAGCTGCCAATCAGCAATTGGCCGAGCTGATCGGGCGCCCGCTCGATAATATCATTGGCCGTAGTTGGGCGGAAATCAGCCCGCTCGCACCGGCCTGGGAACTCCAAGAACAGATCCGCGCCGCTATCGCCGGCGCCACCGCCATCGAACTAAGACAATCCTCCGCGGGCCGCCATTACCGCATCTTCGTGCGCCCGGCTCTCCAGCCCGGCGGACCGAGCGGTCGTGTGGCCATTTCGGTGCTCGATGTCACCGAGCAACAGCAATTAGCCGACCAACTCGCCGAGACCAGCGAGCGCTATCGCGAACTGGTCAACAGCCAGGAAGAAGGAATCTGCCTGTCCGATCTTGATGGTCGATTCCTGGTCGTGAATCCGGCCGCTGAACGCATCTTTGGTGTGGATCCCGGAGCCTTGCTCAACCGCCGCTCCGATGAATTCATGGATGCCGCGGAGTTGGCGCGGGCACGACGCGAACGCGACGACGGCTTGAAGTCCGGCCGGACAAACTACGAGACCTGGATCAATCAGCCCAGCGGCGAACGGCGCTGGGTCTCAGTATCGGTGGCGCCACGCTATGATCGCGACCGCCGTCTAATCGGCCATTTCGGAGTCTTTCGCGATATCACTAATCTCCGCACAACGCAGGCGGCATTACACGAGAGCGAACTCCGGTTCAAAGAAGTCTTTGAGTCGATCAGTGTCGGTATGTTGCTGGCGGACCAGACCGGCCGCGTTATCGACTGCAATCCCGCGATCTGCCGCATGCTGGGCTAT
The DNA here is from genome assembly GCA_020853795.1 of Candidatus Zixiibacteriota bacterium. Classification (NCBI taxonomy): domain Bacteria; kingdom Pseudomonadati; phylum Candidatus Zixiibacteriota; species Candidatus Zixiibacteriota bacterium. Next base: position 253 of record JADYYF010000147.1, on the reverse strand, counting down.
CTACCTGACGACCTGCGACATGCGGAAATAGCTGATCTGATCTTCGCTTCCGATTTTGACAGAGCGCGCTCCGCGATGACACCGCTGGCGAACAGCCGCGCCCAGCGGCCGCTGGAACTTGAACTGCGGATGCGCCGCAAAGACGGTTCGATCGTCTGGACCGAGACTACGGCGGTCGCACATGATAGCAGCGACGGCACGCCGCAATATTACATCGGCCTGGTTCAGGACATCACCGGCCGCAAACAGGCCG
>JADYYF010000146.1 GCA_020853795.1 Candidatus Zixiibacteriota bacterium | reverse complement strand
GTGCCCCCAAAGGATGCATCCGCGTAAAGCGAACTGCCGATCCCCCGCTGCACCTGGACATCTTTCACGCTGGCCGCAAAATCAGGAATATCGACGAAATAGGTCGCCTGATCTTCGGGGTCGTTCAGCGGAATCCCGTTGATGTAGACTGAGACCCGTTTATCGTCAAATCCGCGAATCTTCAGATAGCTGTAGCCCAGCCCACCGCCGGCATCGGCATAGGAATAGACATTGGGAGTTGTTTCCAGCAAGAGCGGCATCTCGCCAATGAAGTAGTCCCTTTCGATATCCTGGTTCGTGAAGTCGGCAAACGCCGTCGGCGTGCGCCCCGCTTCGGCCCGATCTGCCGTGACGGTTACACCCTGCCCGCGAAATACTGTCGGCCGCAACTGCACCCGCACGTGAGCGCTGTCGCTAACGGAAATCATCACCGGTTGAAAGCCGATGTGCTTGATCGTAAGGCGTCGAGGGGCGCCGGGGTCGGCTTCGAGTTCGAACCCCCCGTCTTTGTCGGTTACGGCGACCACACGGCCACCATCGGCAATAATGGCTGCACCCTCCACGGGCCGGCCACTCTCATCAGTAATGAGTCCGGTGAGTCCCAAGCCGACGACTGTCGCCGACAAAATGAGGACAAGAAATACGGATAGAATGAAGAGCGATCTCATCACGGCACCTCGTTATTCGCCTGAGTACAAAAAATGCCGCCTGATCTTCGCGGGGATGGCAGCAACGCAAATCGCGCGTCCGTGAATCGGTCGCTGCCGTTTCCCTACGCCGGTATTATCCGGATCAGGTATTGGGGGTGTGATCTCAGACGACTGGATGGTCGCCACTCCCAACGGCAAATGTGTCTTCGCAATAATTACGCAGGCGAACTCCGAACGCAAGAGGAATTTCTGCCGGCGCAGGCTGCGCCATGCTCTTTCTCGGCCTGCTCCTGAAGAGATGACCGCAACCCCAGCCACTCGTTCTCGTATCATCTACATTATGGGCAACATTATCATGCCGGCGGACAACAAGCGTGCGCGCCGCCAGCGGGTGTGTCCCGTGGAATGTGCCGGCACTCTGGACGGTATCTTCCGCCGATGGCTCCAAAATCCCCGGAAGATTCTCTCTCCCTACATTCGTGATGGTATGACAGTCCTCGACTTCGGCTGTGGCCCCGGATTCTTCACGGTCACTATGGCAGAACTCGTAGGGCCGACGGGGCGCGTATATGCAGTCGACCTGCAAGAGGGAATGTTGAGCCTGCTGCAATCCAAAGTCCGCGGGTCAATGCTGGAATCGCGCATCACGCTTCACCGCTGCAACTCTGATTGCATTGGCATCAATACGGCGGTCGACTTCATCCTTGCCTTTTACGTCATTCATGAAATCTCCGATCAGCACCGATGGTTCCGCGAGGCCGCAGACCTGTTGCAGCCCAATGGATTACTTCTTGTCGTCGAGCCCAGACCTTTTCACGTCTCCAAGGCAGACTTCCAGCAGACGATTCTCGCAGCAGAAACTGCCGGGTTGGCGGCTGCGGAAAGTCCGAGTGTCTTTCTCAGCCGAATCGCCCTCTTCAACAAGAAAGTCGCTTAAATCTCCCGGACGGGTCGAAGAAAGCATGCTCATAGCAGCTCCGCCTTTGTGAAAAGAATCACTTGCTTTTTTATGGGGGATTTCCTTACCTATTCAGTTAGATTTAGGGCGATGACGACGGTGAGACTCAAGACTTCCGGCAGGTGGACAAGATGGTCAAGGTAAAGGCATTCAGGGGGTTACGACCAAAGGTGGAACTGATAGACAAAGTCGCAACTCCTCCTTACGATGTGCTCTCCAGTGACGAGGCACGCCAAATGGCAGCGGGCAACGACTTCTCGTTCCTCCGGGTCACCAAACCCGAGATCACTTTCCCCCCGGATCACTCTCCTGCCGGCAACGACCTCTACGAACGCGCCCGCGACAACCTGCGCCGCCTGATCGAAGTCGGTGCCATGGTGCAAGATCAGGAAGAATCCGTCTACGTTTATCGTCTGCGCTGGCGCGATGTCGATCAGACCGGCTACATGATCCTTTCGTCGTGCGACGACTACCTGGAGGGCCGGATCAAGCGTCATGAGTTCACTCGACCCGACAAGGAAACCGATCGCACCAACTTGAACGATATTGTCAATGCCCAGACCGGTCCGGTATTCCTTTTCTATCAATCGGACGCCGATCTGGATGCGATTCTCGCTGCCACCGCCAAAACGACGCCGGTATACGATTTTGTGGCGGCGGACGTTCGTCACGAATTTTGGGTCGTCAACGACAAGGTCAAGGTGAAGAAGATCGTGACGGCCTTCGCCGGATTGGAAGCAACTTATATCGCCGATGGCCATCACCGCTGTGCCGCGGCAGCCAATGTCTGTAAACAGCGTCGGGCTGCAGGCGGCGGGCCGGGGCGTGACGAACCGCACGCCTTTTTCCTCTCTGTGATCTTTCCAGAGAACCAACTGAAAATTCTTCCCTATAACCGCGTGGTCAAAGACCTCAACGGCCACGACCCCTCAGCGTTTCTCAACCTCATTCGTAGTCGCTTCGAGGTGACGGCCATGCCCGCCGGCAAGTCGGTGGAGCCGGAGATTGACCGCGTGCTCGGCATGTATATCGATGGTCGTTGGTATAAGCTTCTGCCGCTGCCGAACAGCTTTAACAAGTTTGATCCGATTGAATCGCTCGACGTGAGCATTCTCCAGAAGAACCTCCTGGAACCGATCCTGGGCATCACCAAGCCACGCACTGACAAGCGGATTGACTTCGTCGGCGGCATCCGCGGTACCGGAGAGCTGGTCAAGCTCGTCGATTCGGGTAAATTCAAGGTGGCATTTGTCGTCCCACCCGTCAGTTTGCGCGCATTGCGGAACGTGGCCGACACCGGGCAGGTGATGCCGCCAAAATCGACCTGGTTCGAGCCAAAATTGCGAGACGGAATAGCCGTTTATCTCCTGTAACCATAGAATCAAGGTTCATTAGAGGGTGATGTTATGAAGATTCTAATCTGTGACGCCTTTGATCCGACGCTTCCCGATTTGCTGAAGAAGCACGGCGAAGTGACGTCGGACATCAACGAACTCCCCAACGCCACCGTCGCTCTGGTGCGTTCCAAGACGAAAGGCGACCGGGACTTCATTGACAAAGGCAAGTCACTGAAGATGATTATTCGCGGCGGCGTCGGCCTCGACAATATCGATGTCAAGTACGCGCGCGAGAAGAACATTGAAGTGCGCAACACGGCCGAGGCCTCCAGCATCGCGGTCGCCGAATTGGCCTTCGCCATGATGATCGCGGTTCCGAATCGGCTGGTCGAGGCCAACACCTCCATGCAGGCCGGCAAGTGGATGAAGAAGGAACTGAAGCGAACCGAATTGTACGGCAAGATTCTCGGCATCATCGGCTGCGGCCGCATCGGCACCGAGCTGGCCCGCCGCGCCAAGGCGTTCGGCATGATGGTCGTCGGCTACGACCCGTCGGTCGATGTTTCCGATGACATCCTGATCAAGCCAACGCTCGAGGATATGCTGCCGATCTGCGACTACATCTCGATTCATACGCCCCTCACCGACCGAACCCGCGGCTTCATCAACAAGGAGACCATTGCCCGGATGAAGAACGGCGTGGTCATCATCAATACCGGGCGCGGCAAGTGCGTAATTGAAGCCGACGTCGTCGATGCACTGAAGTCGGGCAAGATCGGCTTCTACGCCAACGACGTCTGGTACTCCGATCCGCCGGAGACTACTCCCCTGGTCGGGGCGCCCAATACCCTCCTCGCGCCGCATATTGGGGCTTCGACGAATGAGAACTTGTTGCGCATCGGCAAAGCCGTTGACAGGATTATTACAAAAGCGGCCGACGCCGGCTTCTTTGGTAAATGAGAGGATAACCAGCCATGAAACGTGTCTTTAATTTTAACCCCGGCCCGGCGGCGTTACCCGAAGAAGCGCTGAAAGCCGCTGCGGCCGAGATGCTCGATTACAAAGGCACCGGCATGTCGGTGCTGGAGATCAGCCATCGTTCGAAGGACTTTGAAGCTATTCTCGCCGAAACCAAGAGCTTGATCAAAAAGCACCTGGCCATCTCGGACAATTTCCACATTCTGTTCATGGGCGGCGGGGCATCCCTGCAATTCGCCATGGTGCCGATGAACTTCCTTTCGCAAGGGCAGGCGGCGGATTATGTGATTACGGGAGCGTGGGCGCAGAAAGCGGCATCCGAGGCCAAGCTCTTCGGTACAGTCAATGTCGCCGCCACCTCGGAACCGGACAAGTTCACCTGGGTGCCGAAGAACGACCAGATCAAGCTGAGTCCGGGCGCTCAGTACGTGCATATGACTTCAAACAATACCATTTTTGGCACGCAATTACGCGAATACCCGGATACCGGCAATGTGCCGCTCGTCGTTGACATGTCGTCGGATATTATGTCCAAGCGCGTCGATGTCTCGAGGATGTCGTTTGTTTACGCCGGTGCGCAGAAGAATATGGGACCGGCGGGGGTAACCGTCCTGCTCATTCGCGATGACTTCCTGCAGAAGCAAAAAACCGGTCTGCCGAAGATTCTGAGCTACTCGACCTACGCGAAAGAAGACTCACTCTATAACACGCCACCGGTCTTTGCGATTTACATGACGATGCTGACCATGCGCTGGATCGACTCAATCGGCGGATTGGGCGAGGTCGAAAAACGCAACAAGCGCAAGTATGACCTGCTGTACGGCCAGATCGACGGATCCAACGGCTACTATCGCGGTACCGTCCGTCCGGACAGCCGCTCCTGGATGAACGCTACCTTGCGACTCGGCTCGGAGGAGCTGGAAGACAAGTTCATCAAAGAGGCGAAGGCGGCCGGATTCGTCGGACTCAAAGGCCACCGCTCGGTCGGCGGCGTGCGGGTCTCGATGTACAACGCTGTGTCGGTTGAAGCGATTGAGAAGCTGGTCGAATTCATGAAGGACTTCCAGAAGAAGAATTAGCTGATCGGTTTCGAAATTCTCCAGTAACGCCAGGCGCCGTCGGTAATCCGGCGGCGCTTCGTATTTTCCGGTGCCGATCAAGTTAGGCTTGGGCAGCGACGGCCAATCCTTCGTCCAGCGCGGAAATGAGATCGTCCGGATCCTCCAGGCCGATCGACAGCCGCACCAACCCGTCGGTGATACCGATTCTCTGCCGAATCTCCGGCGCGACGCCCGAGTGGGTCATCGAGGCCGGATGTTGAATCAACGAGTCGACGGTACCGAGACTTACCGCCAGCGTGAAGAGCTTGATGCTGTCCATCAATTGACGCGCTGCTCCATACCCCCCCTGCATCTCGAAGGCCAGCACGCCGCCAAACGCCTTCATCTGCCGCCGCGCCAACTCGTGCTGCGGATGGCTGGGTAGACCCGGGTAGTAGACGCGCCGGATTGCCGGATGTTGCTCCAGATACTTGGCAATCATCGTCGCGCTGGCACAATGGCGATCCATCCGCAACGCCAGCGTCTTCAGACCGAGATAGATGAGCCAGCCGTCAAATGGCGACGGACAGCCGCCCATGTCTTTCATTACACCGTAGAGCTTGTCCTTGAAACTCTCGTTATCGGTAATCACCGCGCCGCTGATCACGTGGCCATGCCCGGAAATGTACTTGGTGGCGGAGTGCATCACGACCTCTGCTCCCAGTTCGAGCGGCCGCTGCAAGTACGGAGTAGCGTAGGTATTGTCGACGATGACCAGGCACGCGGGGTTGTACCGCTTGGCAATCTGGGTGACGGCAGCGATGTCGGTGATGGTCATGGTCGGATTGGTCGGGGTCTCGAAATAGACGCCCTTGGCCGACGGATTCGCCTTCATTGCTTGCTCGACCTCGTTGAGATTGGATGTGTCGACAACGACGACCTTGACGCCGAAGCGCGGCAGCACGTGGGTGAAAAGGCTGTCGGTGCAGCCGTAGACGACATCCCCGCGAATCAGCGTGTCACCCTGCTGCAGGAGAGCGAACATGATACCGGCGATCGCCGACATTCCCGATGAAAATAGCAACGACGACACCCGCACCTGTTCCGGGTCGCGCAGCTTGACCCCGCTGCCTTCCAGAGCGTTGAGCTTGGCTTCCGCCGTGAGCACCGTCGGATTGCCCAGGCGGGTATAGATAAAACCATTATCTTCGGCCGCGAACAGCTTCTTCCCCTGCTCGGCGCTGTCGAAGACGAAGGTCGAGGTCTGATAGATGGGGACGGTGTGCGCGTTGGAATGGTGCCCGGCGATATGTTCGCCGGCGTGCAGCGCGCGGGTGGAAAAGCCGTGTTTGAGGAAGAACTCCTCTACGGCATTACGACTTTTTGAATCTTCCATTGCTCAACTCCGAAATTGCAGAAACCGCTCGATCGTATCAGCGGGAATATAGGCAAGAGTAGTGGAGCGAGTTAGTAGATAATCGCGTTCAGGCGATTTCTGGACGATCCGGCATCTCGTTGACGTCGTCGGGCTGAGTCGGGAAATACTCCGCCAACTTGGCGCCGATCTCGCGGATGGCGACGATCAGCCCCTCGCTGTGGCGGTCGTCTTTCATCGAGGCCACCAGCAGTGCGTGCGGATGATCCCAGTAGCTCGTCGGCAGCTTGTCGGCAATGGCTTTGTCCGCGACAATGGCGGCTTCGCATTCGGTCAACGAAACCAGGATCAAGACGCCGGTCTGCCCCTTGGTGGCAGTCAGATCGTGGAAGACCTGCAGCCCGCGCCGCCATACGAATCCGCGCCGGCGACCGGCCGTGCGGAGCAGCGGCGCCACGCCGAAAAAGCCCAGGAGAAACGCGATCAGTCCCCAGAGCGTCGCCTGCGAAAAGTCGTAGTAGACGCCCCAGTTGACTTCGCGCGTCAGGCACAGGGAAACGGCGACGCCGATCAGCGAAGCAAAACCAGCGACCAGGATTCGCTCGGACAACCACGCGTGCGATTGCGGTGAAATACGGACGACAATCTCGCCGCTGGTCCTGGTCTCGGACTCTGCAACTGCGGCCTTGATCGCCTCGAAGTCAACTTCGGAAAAGTACTGATTGATGATTCGATGCATCGCCATCAGGTCACCAGCCTCCCGAAGCGCCGCCGCCGCCGGACGAACCGCCACCAAAACTAAAACCGCCACCCGAACTGTGACTGCTACTGCCGCCGCTTCCCCAGTGCCAATCTCTGGAGCCGCCCGATCCGCCGAAAATCGAGCCCCAGTCCGCCCCTTTCTTCTTGGCTTGCCGGATTCCCGAGATCAAAATGAAGAGGACCCAGATAATAAAGAAGATCGGGAAGATGAAGGGTACGAAACCGGGAACGTCGTCGGCCGGTGGCGGGGCGGGATCGTATTCGCCGCCAATGGCGATGATGATTCCGTCGACCACCGCCCCAATCCCTTCGTCCCAGTTGCCGGCGCGGAAGCTCTGTGCCATCGGCGAATCGCGGCGCACCAGCCGCCCGGCCTCGAGGTCGGTCAAGCTTTCTTCGAGTCCGTAGCCGACCTCGATTCGCGCCTGCTTGTCTCCGACCGCCATTAGAAACAGCACGCCGTTGTCGCCTTTGGCCTTGCCGACACCCCAGGTATTAAAAACCTCGTGGGCGTAGTCCTCCAGCGACTCGCCTTCCAGCGAAGGAATGATCAAGACGGCGATTTCGTTCTGCGACTGATCGCGATAGGCAAGAATCTTCTGTTCGAGCGCTGAGCGCGCATCATCACTGAGCAGCCCGTCAAGGTCGGTCACGGGCGAGGTGTAGTTGGGCACCTCAAGTGCGGCCGCCAGGGCAACCAGAATCAGCGCCAGAACTGCCGCCCGGCCGGCGGCGTATCGCAAACGAAGATATCTACTCAAAGAGCTGCTTCACATTGGGCGCCTGCTGTGCCTCAGCACTGGCGGCGAAATACGGTTTCTCATAGGGGTAGCCGAACACCGTGCCGGCAAGTAGCGCTCCAATGCCCTTCTGACGGAACGTGTTGTATTCCCGCACCACTTCGTTGTAGACCCGCCGTTCCTGAGCGATGCGATTCTCAGTGCCTTCGAGTTGAGTTTGCAGGTCGGCGTAAAGCGATTCACCTTTGATGTCCGGATAGCGCTCGACCACCACATTGATAAAGGAATTCAACTGCTTCGACAGTTGTCCCGACAGCGAATCGAGCAGGACGGGGTTGCCCTGCTTCAGCGCCGCTTCGGCCGAACCCTTCAGATCCAGCACCTTTTGCCGCATACCGATCACCTCGGTCAGAGTTTCCTGCTGTCGTTTCATGAAGTTGTCAACACTGGCGACAAGATTGGGGATGAGATCGAAGCGCCGTTGATAGACATTCTGGACTTGCGACCATTTCTCGTCAATCGCCTGCGAACGGTCAATCAAGCCACCGCGATTGCTCCAAATCCAGCCGCCGACGATCAGCACCAGGATCAGGAGTACGGCCAGGATGATACCGAAAACTTTCATGAGGACGTCTCGCTTTCCGTGAGATGTTAGTTCGCCGAAAATCAATGCCTCGCGGTCGACTTTCGCAACCAGATTCTGTGACTATTACGAAGATTCTGCGGGAGTGTTGCGGTTTATTGCCGGCGCAGCTTGTCCGGCACGGTTTTGTTGTTGGGGTCGAGCGCCAGCACAGTCTTCCACGCATCGCGTGCGGACTCCAAATTGCCGAGTGCGTACTGAATATCGCCGAGATGCTCGATCACGATGGGATCGTTGTTGGTCAGCTTGATTGCCTTTTGAATCTGAATCAACGCCTCGTCATACCGCCCCAGCCGGTACAGCACCCAGGCAAAACTGTCAAGATAGGCGCCGTTCTCCGGCTCCGCCTTTACCGCCTTTTCAATCATCGCCAGCGCCTCTTCCAGTCGCACGCCCTTGTCGGCCAGCATGTAGCCGAGGAAGTTCAACGCCTGATGATTATCGGGATCGGTCTTCAGCACGGCGGCAAACGACTCCACCGCGCGGTCGAACTCACCTTGCTTCTCGTACTCGGCGCCCAGCTGAAACAAGGCCCGGATCGAATCGCCGCCCTCCGCCAGGACGTTATTCAATATTGTAATCGCGCTGTCGGACCGGTTCGATTGCGAGAGCAACTGCGCATAGAACAACTGAACATTACTTCGCTCTTCTTTCACCACCGCCATCGCGGCTTCGAGCGTCTTGAGCGCGCTGTCGGGCAGTTGCTGCTGTTGTCGGATCAGCGCCAGATTGGTCCAGCCGTCCGGCATCGTCGAATCCACCGCGACCAAACGGTTGAAGTAACCCAGGGCCGGCGCCCACTGCTTGCGCTCGATCTCAATTCGGCCGAGATAAAACAGCGCGTAGCGATTCACCGGGTCGCGATCAAGCAGCTTGCGATAGAGCGTTTCGGCCAGATCCTTCTGGTCGGCGCGCATCATCACGATGCCGATGCGCTCGATCACCAGCGGTTCCGGTGCGTCCAGCGCCGACAACTTCTCGCCGTAATATCGCAGCGAATCGAGATTGTCTTCGGCATTGTAGGACTCGATCAACTGCGCGATCAGCCGCGCGTTACTGCTGTCGACGGCAATCCCCCGCTTCAGCGCTTCCTTCGCGGCCTCCGCCTTGCCGGCACTATACTGGTAGACCGCCAAAGCCGAGAAAAGTCCGGCGTCCTTCGGATTCTGCCGCAACGCCGATTCGATCACGACGGCGGCGGAGTCATAGAGCTTGAGGTCGGCGTACATCTGTGCGATCTGCACAAACAGCTCGGTGTTGCCGGACAAGGCAGCGGCATTGCGCAAATACTTGGCGGCTTCGTCGATGCGGTTGGCGCGTGCGGCATAAGCGCCGAGTTGATAGTTCAAGGCGACGTTGGCGGAATCCGTCGCCCAGGCGCGGCGATAGGCGTTTTCGGCCTCGGCATCCTGGCGCAGCGACCGGAAGCAATCGCCAATCAAGCGATACGTGTCGGCCGTCTTGTCGGCGATCGGAAGAAACGTGTCCAGCGCTTGCGCGGGGCGGTTCATGCCGAGATAAAGCTGCCCCAGCGCCATGCGGATGTCAAAGGACAGCGGTTCGTAGGTCAGCGCCTGCTCGTATTCGTGGGCCGCTTCCTCGACCATCCCCTCTTGCTCGTAGATCACGCCGTTGGTGAAGTGATGATAAGCCTCTTCATTCATCTCGCGCTCCGGCAGCAGCTTTACCGGCCGCGTCGGTGCCGCGGTTGTCTGCTTCTGCGCTGCGCACCCGGCAACGGCAATAATCAGAAACAGTCCTGCGATCAGGTGATGAACGAGCAGCTTCTTCATACTACTTCCGTACCAGCGTTCCTTTCACACGATAAAACCCGCGCTTGCCGACTTTGAGCAGATATTCGCGCTCGACAACTAACTGCGCGTTCTGGTCCGAGATGCGTTCATTGTCCACGGTGATCCCGCCCTGCTTGACCAACCGCATCACTTCACTGGTGCTGGCCATGATCTGCAGCTCGACCAGTAATTTGGGCAGCCAGATTGTGTCTTCCCCCCACGTGTACTGCATTGACGGAATTTCGTCCGGCAGCCCCTTCCTGGCGAAGATGTTCTCAAATTCCTTCTCCGCCTGCTCGGCCGCTGTCATGTCATAGTACATACGCACAATCGTCCGCCCCAGTTCCTTCTTGAACTTGACCGGGTTTTCGCCGGCGGCGATCTGCCGTTCGATTTCGTCGATCTGGGCAAACGGATAGTCGCTGACGAGTCGGAAATACGGGATAATCAGCCGATCCGGAATCGACATCACCTTGCCGAAGATTTCTTTCGGCGGCTCGGCCACGCCGATGTAGTTGCCGATCGACTTGCTCATCCGCTGGACACCATCGATGCCTTCGAGGACCGGGAGCGTCAGGGCGACCTGCGGCTCGACGCCGTAAGCCTCCTGAATCTGGCGGCCGGTCAACAAATTGAATTTCTGTTCGGTCGCACCCAGTTCGACGTCCGCCTTGATGGCCACTGAATCGTACGCCTGCATCAATGGGTACAGCAGCTCGTGGATCGAAATCGGCGCCTGCTCCGCCCAGCGTTTGGCAAAATCCTCGCGCTCCATCATTCGCGCCAGAGTCATCTTGCCGGTTAGACGCAGAATATCGGCAAACGCCATTTGCGCCAACCACTCGCCATTGCGGCGCACTTCGCACATCTCGGCTGGTATTACCTTGTAGAATTGTTCGAGATAGGTATGCGCATTTGCCTCAACCTGCTCGAGCGTCAACTGCGGCCGGGTGACCGAGCGGCCCGAGGGATCACCCACCTGGGCGGTATAATCGCCGATGATGATGACAATGTGATGTCCGAGGTCGGCAAACTGCCGCAGCTTGCGCAGCCCGACTGTGTGACCGAGATGGATATCGGGCGCGGTCGGATCGAAACCCTGTTTGATCACCAGCGGCTTGCCGGACCTGACCGCACGCTCCAGTTTCTTTTCCAGTTCCCCCTCGGGAAGGATTTCCACCGTATTCTCACGTATTCTCTTCATCTGTTCCGCAACAGAGAGCATCGGTCCTCCGCAATAGCAATAGGATCATTATCGGCAATAAATTGGCGGCTGTTGATGCCGCCACCCCGAACAATACGCGATCGGCCGTACCGCAACAAGCGATAAAAAGTCGCCGGAAAACCCGCTGGCCCCGGAATACCGCTATGCGGGCAGCGGCTCCATTTGTACATTCCGTCCTTCGTTGCAGCTGTGTGCTGAGTCTGTGGCAATGAGTTTTTTTGGTGAAATCCTGGCGTTGACGGCGGCGCTGTGTTGGGCGTTCGGCAGCTTGCTGTTCAGCTTCGCGGGTCGTCGCGTGGGTGCCTTCACCGTCAATGCCATCCGCATCCCCATTGCCACGCTCGTCTTCGTCCTGATCAGCCTGATCGCGCAGGGCATGATCTGGCCGGCCCAAGCCACTTCAACACAGTTCTCCTGGCTGGTCTTTTCGTCACTGGTCGGCCTGGTCATCGGCGATCTCTGCTACTTCAAGTCCCTCGTTATTCTTGGACCGCGGATCGCCTCGTTGTTGTCGGCCTCCTCGCCAATCTTCTCGGTGTTCATTTCGTGGGTTGTTCTCAACCAGAGCCTGCGTTGGTACTCCCTGCTCGGAATTGTCATCACGCTGGCCGGCCTGACCTGGGTCTCCCTCGAGCGAAATGTCAAGACCTTCGGTGCTCAGGAAAACGGATCGAAACCGTGGGGGTACTTCCTCGCCGGAATCGGAGCACTCAGCCAGGCGGTTGGGCTGGTCGCGGCCAAACTTGGCATGCTGGACAATGTGAGCGCCTTGAGTGCCGCCACGGTGCGCATGCTGGCCGCCGCGGTCATGACCTGGATCATCGCCGGGCTCCAGCAGCGAGTCGCCGGCATTCTGCGCGGCCTCGCCGATCGCAAGGCTCTGACGGCGATGTTCATTGCGGCCTTTGTTGGCCCCGTCGCCGGCATCTGGCTCTCTCTAGCTTCAATCCAGTATACGAAAGTCGGAATTGCGGCTACCCTGATGTCGACCACGCCGTTATTTGTCATTCCCCTGGTGATGTTGATCCATCACGAACGACCCTCCGCCCGGGCCGTCATCGGCACCGTCATTACAATTGCCGGAGTCGCCGTACTAATGCTGACATGAAGATTGACAAATTTGACCGCTGATTGCTTATTGTCGACAACGGTAATCGCAAATGGACATTCCGCAAGCGCGAAAGGAGCGCGATGAACTGTATGGCGCCTGGTCTCGAATTTCTACTCTCAGTGGCGGTGGCGCTGTCGCTCGCTGCGGTTTGCTTTGTGCGCGGCGACGACATGCCTGCGACACCGACAGAACTCATGACGCAGGCGGACAACCAGTTTGACGCCCGCAACTTCCCTGCCGCAATCGGTCTTTACCAGCGGGCCCTTGCCGGTGCGACGGCGATGTCCGACACCTCGACACAGCTCGAAGCTATGGCGCAGTTGGCGCGCTGCCACCTCACCCAGAATCTCTTTGACGGCGCGAAGGAGTGGCTGGACAAAGCCGCGGCGATCGCATCGAAGGACTACCCCGCCGGCTACGCGCGCTACCTGGGAGTGCGCGGCCGCCTCGAGTGGCGTGAAGGCCGCAACGACAATGCCCGTGAGCTTTTTATGCAGATGTATGACCTGAGCAACGCCGACAATCTTCCCGCTCGGGCCATCGACGCTTGCCGTATGATGGCGATCGTCGGCACGCCCCAAGAGCAGATCGACTGGGGCCGGCGCGGCATCGCCGCAGCCGAACAATCCGGTCTACTCGAGAACCTCGCGTCACTCTGGAACAATCTGGCAGCCAGCTACGGCGATCAGGGCGACTACGTGAACGCCTGTGACGCCTTTTTAAAAGCGCGAGAGTACCATTGGCGTTTCGGCAATGAAATCGGCAAGCTCTATGCAGATTATCAAGTCGGCTGGGCGCTGCGAATGAAGGGCGATCTGGATCAGGCTCTGACGTGGCTACGGCCGTCGCTGGCGTGGGCCGAGCGCCTGGGCAACGATGATGTTGAGGCTCAGGCCTGCGAAGATCTTGGCGAGATTGCCTTTGCTCGCAGCGACTTTCGTTCTGCCGCTGCCTATCTGAAACGCGCCTTGGAGCATTTCGTCAAAGCTGGATACCCTGACCACAGCCCGGAAAAGGTGGCTGCACTCGAAAAGCGCATCACTGAGGCTGAACGGCGGCAGGAGTGATTTAGGGGCGACGCATTTCCGCCAATTGTTTGCGTAGCTCTTCCACTTCGGATTTGAGGCGTTTGAGTTCGTCCATGCGCTGCGGGAGACGGTGAATATGCGCTTCGATCTCGCGGTACTCGCGCATCGGGCGTGCCGGTGTACCGCCATAATCGCCGCCGGAATAGGACTTGGTGACGCCGGACTGGGCGCTGACGCGGGTGCCGCTGCCGATCTCCAGATGCCCCACCAAACCGACTTGGCCACCAAGCACCACATAGTCGCCCAGGACGGTCGAACCGGCGATTCCCACCTGCGCGACAATAATGCATCCTCTTCCGATGCGGACATTATGAGCGATCTGCACGAGATTGTCGATCTTGGTGCCCGTCCCGATAACGGTTTCGCTGAGTGCGCCGCGATCTATCGTGCAATTGGCCCCGATCTCGACGTCGTCCTCGATGCGCACGCGGCCGATCTGGTAGACCTTATGATGCACGCCGGCGTGAGTCGCATAGCCAAAACCGTCGGCCCCGACGACGGTGCCGGCATGAATCGCCACGCGACTGCCGATCAGACACTCATCATAAACTACAACATGGGGATAAAGTTGCGAATCGTCGCCGATCCGGCAATTGCGGCCGACGACGCAGCCGGTCATGACGCGACTCCCATCACCGATCCTGGTGTCGGCTCCGATTTCGACAAACTCCCCGATATGCACGCCACGGCCGATCTGGGCGCTGGCATCGACGCGAGCCGAAGCGGCGATACCGGGCTGAATCAGCGCGCCCGGTGCCGGATAAAGCAACTTCAGCGCCTGCGCCACGGCATAGTAAGGATCGTCGTGCACCAGGAAATTCCGCGACTGACCTGCTGGAACCGCCTTGACAATTACCGCCGACGCGCGCGAGGCGTCGAGTCGCGCCGCATACTTGGGATTTGCGATAAAAGTGAGATCGCCGGGGCCGGCCGCCTCGATCGTGTTCAGACGGAGGATTTCAGTCTCGCCATCGCCGATCGCGGCGCCGCCGATCCGCGCCGCAAGATCCTTCAACTTCATGCCTACTGCGTCTTTTCCAGCTCCTCGAGAACGCGGTCGGTGATGTCGAGCTCCTTTTTCGCGTAAGCGATATTGCCGTTTACGCTGTCGAGAATCATCGCGTAACCTTCCTGCAACGCCAGTTTCTCCAGCACGGTATTGATCTTGTCCAGCAGGGGCTTGGTCAATTCGGCATTCCGTTTCTCGGCGCGCCCGTCGGGGCCGAAAATGTCATTGGCCAGCTTCTGCCAGGTCGCTTTCTTGGTCTCGATCTCGGTCTCGCGCTCTTTCTTCTTCGCCTCGGAAAGGATCAGCGACTGCTTGGCCAACTCCGCCTCCATCTTCTCGATATCTTTTTGCCCGGTCTCCACCTCGGCATTCCAGGTCTCAACTTCTTTGTTGAACTGCGCCTGCGCGTCCTGAAATTCCTTGTACTCGAGCCGGATGCGATATGAGTCAATGTACACGATCTTATCCTGGGCCTGCAGCGTCACTGGCGCTGTGGCAATCGCGGCCAGGGCAATGACAAGAACTGCCATTGTACGAAACACCATTTTCTCCTCCATGGGCGAGCTATAACTGTTTAGAACGTCGTTCCGAGTTGGAAGTGTGGTTTCCATTCGGCACCGCCGGGGTTATTATAACCATAACCAAAGTCAAAGCCAATCGTCCCGAGTCCCGGAATGACGATTCTGAATCCGGCGCCGACGGATTTTTTGAGGCCGTCGTAGCGGTCAAGATCGAACGGTTTCACCGCCCGACCCGATTCCCAGGCATTGCCCGCATCGGCAAACAGCAAAGCGTAGATCTGCTGGTTGACGATCGGCACCTGCAATTCCATATTGTAAATAATCTCCGAGCGCCCCCGCATGTAGCCGCCCCGCGAATTACGGGGACCGATTGACGCATCGTCGTAGCCGCGAATCACACCATCCTGATAGGTGCCGCCCGGCGCGAAACGCTCGCCGTAGGGAATACCGTCGTAACCATACGGGCTGTCCACCCAACCGATCCGCACCTTCCCGGCCAACACGACATTCCACCAGACCCGCAGATAGCGCGCCATGTCGAAGATGTGCTTGTGGTAGCGATAGTCGCCGCCCAACGCCCAGCCGGAAACCTCCGATGACAGCTGATGCAGCGATCCCTTGGTCGCGAATTGCGACAAATCGCGGGAGTCGCGCACAATCGTCAAGCCGAGAGTTGAAGTCGTCGACCAGTCATTTTCGAAGCGCAGCAGACTGAGCGGATCATCTTTATAGCGATCGCGATACGTCTGATTGAAATCGTAGTAGCGAAATTCTTCGAGGCTGTAGCGAACGGACGCACGGAAGTAATCATCCGGCCAGCGCAGACGGCGGCCGAGCCGGACGCCGAGTCCCCGCGTTCCTTCGGTCCACTCCTCGTCGGTGTATTGGACATTGCGATTGATGCTGAAAACATCGAATCCCAGAGTCGTGGGCGTGTCCAGCAACCAGGGCTCCGTGAAGGAGAGCGATATCGAGTTGCGCCGCGAGCCAAAGGACCAGTCGAGATTGACATTCTGACCCTCCCCGCGGAAATTCGGTATCCCCAAGCCCAACGTCCCCACCAGCTTGTCCTGGCCGGAATAGCCGGCGCCGGCCTGAATCTGACCGGTCGGCTTCTCTTCAACCTTGAAAACCAAGTCAATATCGCCATTCGGCAGATTGCGCACATCCGGCTCGACGTTGCTGAAGTAATTCAACAACATCACATTGCGCAGTGAGCGCATCAGGATCGAACGCTGAAACGTCTGCCCCGGCCGCGAAAACAACTCGCGGCGGATTACTTTCTCTTTCGTCTTCGAGTTTCCTTCGATGAACACCTTGTTGATGTGCGCCGGAACACCCTCGGAAATTTCCAACTCAATATTCAGAATCGAATCCACGGTCTGCACATTATCGATCATACGGACGTGGATGTAGCCGTCCTCCTGATACACCGAGTACAGGTCAGACATCGACTCTTCGAACTTCTCCTGGTTGTAGACATCCCCCTTCCTGAACTTGATCTGACCCTGCAGCAACTCCGTCTTGTAGACTTCGTTGCCCTTGAACGTTACGTCGCCAAAGTAATAGCGGTTCCCCTCGTTGACCCGCACGAACAGCACCATCTTCTTGCCGTCCGGGTCGATCGCGATACTGTCGCCGGTCACAGACGCATCGATAAACCCGCGCTTGCGGTAGAACTCGATAACTTTGTCCTTGTCGTCCTCAAACTGCTCGCGTTTGAAAGAGCCGGAGCGCAGGAACCCGCCCGCCTTGGTCTTCATCTGACCGCGCAGTTTGCCGTCGTCAAAGAACTGATTGCCTTCGAACTCCACCTGGCGAATCTTGATCTTCTCGTTTTCCTTGATCTTGAACCGCAGCGCCACGCGATTGCTGTCGAGCGGCTCCGACTCGGCTTCAACGTCGGCGAGAAAGTACCCTTCCTCGCGGTAAAGCTTCTTGATGACTTCGATATTGTTGCGGATTTGACTGGGGCCGACGGTTTGCTGCTCAAAGACCGTGAGCTTCTCCTTGAGCTTCTTGTCCTTGATCGACTTGTTGCCCTCGAATTTCATTGCCGCCAAACGCGGAAATTCGACCACCGTGATTTTGAGGTTGATCCGCCCGCCGCTGAACTCCCCGGCAACTTTGACGTCCGAAAAAAGACCAAGGCCGTACACGCGGCGAATCGCCTCTTGCACGGCCGTAGAGGAAAGCTTGGTTCCGGATGTCAGACCGGCGACGGCGGCGATCAGCGATGACTCGACCGCCGAGTTCCGTTCCACCACCACGCTGCCGATTTCGTATGACTGCGCCGCGCTCGGCTTCGCTCCTACCTGCAGCAACAGGAGGATCAAGCCGATCACCAGCACTGCCCGTGATCTGAACATCACTTCCCGTCTGTTATGCGACTACAATCTTTGCGACTTTCAGGTCCGTAAAGTCCTGACGGTGCCCGCGCATCTTGCGGTACTTGGTGCGGCGCTTCTTCTTGAAAACCAGCACCTTTTCGCCGCGACCCTGCGCCACCACCGTCGTTTCGACGCGGGCGCCCTCGACGTGCGGCTTGCCGATCCGGCTCGAGTCGGCGTCTCCCACCAGCAGAACGCGCTCAATCGCGAAGGCTTCACCCGGCTGCGCAACATGCAGCGGCACCCGAATGACATCACCTTCCGCGACGCGATACTGGAGACCGCCGGCCTCAACTATGGCATACATATTCTCTGCGTTTCTCCTCTCAACAGTCTCAAAATTAGCCACTTATGATAGTCGCGGCGATCCATTTGTCAAGGACATTCTAACCTGAGTGTCTCTTCCATCTGACTCTCTTAAAATCTTGTGCGCGTGAAAGTTCCTAAAATTTTCCTTGGGCGGCTTGCCGGCGTCCCGCGATTCTCGCCCCCCAGTTCGCTAATGTTATTGACCTCGCCCGATTTCCGCATACTTTCAGCGGCATGGCAAAGTTCAAGCTGGTCTCAAAATATGAACCGCGCGGCGACCAACCGGAAGCGATCCGGCGCCTTTCCGAGGGCGTACTCAATCACGAGAGATTTCAGACTCTCCTGGGAGTGACCGGTTCCGGCAAAACTTTCACCGTCGCCAATGTGATTGCCAACGTCGGTAAGCCGACCCTGGTGATCTCCCACAACAAGACGCTGGCTGCCCAGCTTTACGGAGAATTTAAGTCTTACTTCCCGGACAACGCGGTTGAATTCTTCATCAGCTACTACGACTACTACCAGCCGGAGGCGTACGTCCCGGCAACCGACACCTACATCGAGAAAGATACCTCAATCAACGACAACATCGACCGCCTGCGCCTCCGGGCCACCAGTTCGCTACTGGAACGTGACGATGTCATCATCGTGGCCTCGGTCTCCTGCATCTACGGCATCGGCTCGCCTTCGGAATACAAGAATCTCCTCGTGCTGCTCCGCACTGGTGAAGAGGTTGACCGCAACCAGATCTTGCGCAAGTTGATCGAAATTCAGTATACCCGCAACGACATCGACTTTTCGCGCGGCCATTTTCGCGTGCGCGGCGACACCATCGAGATCTTCCCGGCTTATGAGGTCAACGGCGTCCGCGTCGAACTCTGGGGCGATCAGATTGAGCGCATCCGGACTTTCGATCCGGTCAGCGGCGAGATCAAAGGCGAGATTGAGCGGATCGCGATCTATCCGGCGCGGCACTTCGTCAGTTCGTCCGAGACGGTCCGCAAGGCGATTTTCGGAATCGAGCAGGAATTGCGCGAACGCCTGGCCGACTTTCGCGAACAGGGCAAACTGC
>JADYYF010000145.1 GCA_020853795.1 Candidatus Zixiibacteriota bacterium | reverse complement strand
TCCGCCTCCGAACTGCTCGCATTCTTGTTCCGCCGATCCACCAGCCAGCGAATGATGCCGCCGATAAAGATCGGTGTCGATGTCGAAATCGGCAGATACAGCCCCACCGCAAACGGCAGCGACGACACCCCGACCAACTCCATGATCAACGCCAAAGAGATTCCGATCAGCACTAACGCCCACGGCAACTTGTGCGTCAGGATACCGTCGATAATCAGGCTGAACAACCGCGCCTTGGGCGCATCATACTTCGTAATCGGCATCAGCCGGTGCGACAGCGCGCCGGTCGAATCGACCAAGTACGTCCCCGCCGCAACGCCGCCTTGATCGGCCTCCAGCGTCAGAATCTTCTGCGGTCCGTCCGCAGTCAAGAACGTCGGCATCGTGTCGGGCAACACTCCCGCCTGGTAACTGCGATACTGAGCATCCGTCAAGCGCACCGCACGATGCAAGTCGGTGCCGCACACGCCCGGATCGATCAGATACACGATCTTCCCGGCGTCATTGACCAGATAGCGCCCGGTCGGCACACCGTCGGTCAATTCCGGAAGCGAAATCTGGCGGTACATCCTGCCGTCGTACTCCACCTGCTTGGCGTCAGCCGGCACCTGTGCCGTGAAATTCGGATAATTGCGCGCCGAATAGGTCGTCATCGCCTGATTCAGCGACAGCAGCGTCCAGCCGATTACCATCGCGCTCGTCGCAACGCCGACAATGATGCCAATCTGCTGCCGTGATGGTGTCGCACCGACCAGGAAGCCCGTCTTCAAATCCTGCGAGATCGTGCCGCCGTTCGAGGCCGCCACACAGACCAGCGCCGCCGTCGTCAAGGCCATCACCCGGAAATCAACCCCCGTCCAGTTCACCAGCAAGAACAGCAGACAGGTAATCAGCAGCGTCGCCACCGTCATCCCTGAAATCGGGTTAGACGACGAACCGATCTCGCCCGTGATCCGACTCGATACCGTCACGAAGAAGAACCCGAACAGCACGATCAGCGCCGACGAGACGAAGTTGATGTTCAGAATCGGCGCCAGCCAGATCGCCAGCACGAGAATCACGCAGCCGCCAAGAACATACGGCATCGGAATATCGCGCTCAGTGCGCAAGATCACCGGCTGCCCGCCCCGTTGCGATGCTGCCAGCGACCCTAGGCCGCGCTTGAACGCACCCACGATCGAGGGAATTGACCGAATCAGACTGATAATCCCGCCCGTTGCTACCGCGCCCGCCCCGATGTAAAGCACATAGGCATTGCGGATCGCGCCCGGACTCATGTCCTTGATCAACGCCGAGGACTCAGGAAATACCGCGCCGGTCAGTCCCTCGCCAAATGCCTTGATCAGCGGGATGATCACGATAAACGCCAGCGCGCCGCCCGCCATCATATTACATGCGGTCTTGACACCAATGATATATCCCACCCCCAGCATCGTCGGCGCCACCTCCGCCGAAATCGATGCGCCTTTGAAAAAGCCGAGCGTCCAGTCGGAGGTCTCTTTCCACCACCGCACAATCAGATTGAGAAAGCCGAACACGAATCCAACACCACCCCCGAGAAATACGGTCTTGGCCGAAGTCCCGCCCTTGTCGCCGGCAATCAACACCTCCGCGCACGCCGTCCCTTCCGGGTAGGTGATCTTGCCGTGCTCCTGCACGATCAGCCCGTGCCGCAGCGGAATCATCATCAACACGCCCAGCGTCCCGCCCAACAGCGCCACCAACAAGATCCGCATCAGCTCCAAATCCTGCCCCATCAAGAGCAGCGAGGGCAACGTAAACGCCACCCCGGCCGCGATCGACTCGCCCGCCGACCCTACCGTTTGCACCATGTTGTTTTCGAGAATCGTCGCCTTGCCGAACGCCCGGAAGATCGTCACCGACAACACCGCAATCGGAATCGATGCTGACACCGTCAACCCGACCTTCAAACCCAGATACACCGAGGACGCGGCGAATGCAATTCCCAGCACCGATCCCAGGATCAGCCCGCGAATTGTCATCTCCCTGATCGATTGCTCCGGGGCAATGTACGGCGTGTACGTTGGTGAATCCTTCATCTGGTCGACTCCTCTACAATGGCTAAAGTGCGTCGGCAATCCATTCTGGATTTGGGGTGTAGAAAGGTAGTATACACTTTTTGCCGGAGCAATGTTTTTTCCGCTTCCGCTCTGCCGATGTTTTGCCGGCAAGCCGAATCTGATTGCTCAATCCCGCATCGCTGCTTAGCTTGTCTGCTGTTGGGATTTCACCCCGGCGCCATCCTTTTGGGCAGGATACTACATGACCAGAATCTTCAGGTTGACCGCACTACTCGCCGTACTCACGATCATCTCTGCGCAAGCACCGGCGGCGGACTCACTCTGGATCGAAATCGATTCCGGTCTGCAGTACGCACAGTTCCCGGTCTCACCGCCATCAACAACAGGGGAGTCCCGCATCGACATCATCCGCATCGACCCGCACCTTTATTCCCTCGAAATCCTGATGATCTCGGAAACCGGAGCCTACAGCCTCACCGCCGAGGAATGGTGCCGCCAATACGAGCTCGTGGCCGCCATCAACGCCGGCATGTTCCAGCAGGACTTTCGGACCCACGTCGGCTACCTCCGCCATCATGATCATGTTAATAGCTCCAGGCGTGTCTCGAAGTATCTTTCCGCTGCCGCCGCCGATCCAATCGACTCGACCCTGCCGCCTTTTCGGATCTTTGATCTCGATGTGATCTCGCTCGACTCGGTCAAGGCGATGTACCGAACGGTGATTCAGAACCTACGGCTGATCAAACACCCGGGACGCAATACCTGGTCGCAGCAGGATGACCTCTGGAGCGAAGCCGCCCTGGGCGAAGACAAGGACGGCAATATCCTGTTCATCTTCTCGCGCTCACCCTACTCGATGTACGATCTCAACCACATCCTCCTCAGTCTACCCATCAATTTGGTCGCGGCACAACACCTCGAGGGCGGTCCCGAAGCTTCGCTGTTCTTGTCCCATAACGATCACGTGATCCGACGGGTCGGGAGTTTTGAGACCAAGTTTCTCCCATCCGACTCCAACGACCACTTCTGGCCGCTGCCAAACGTGGTCGGAATCAAGAAACTCACTCCGCAATAGCCCGCCTGATCCTTCATTCCAGTTGTGAATTCTCGGCGAACAGCTCCATCGCATGTTCTGCGGGTATTACTTTCTTGGGAAGTACTAGATTAGAAGTTTTTCGTAACTCACTGTGTGGCAATCCATTACAAGACGTCATGGGTTGGGGGTAGGTGCGGTGGCTTTGCAGAATTCCAATGATCGAGATTAGTCGGTCGAAGTGGCTCCTTGCAGATTCTTCGACATCGGGACGTTTTCCCGCGCTCATTCCGTGCACAATTCGGCCGGTTATTCACGAGCAACAGCTATTGCTGTTTCAACCCGAAAGACCTCCCCGCCGTCAACTCTCAAGCCGCTCTCCAAAACTTCCGACAATCTATAGAAAGCGAGTAAACTTGCTGGTTTGTCGGACGCCTTGGCGCCGAGGCAGTTCGGACGCGAGCGGTTCGGACCGGGCAAGTTCAGGCAATGCCGTTGTGGCAAAACGCCTTGGTCTCGCTGAAAGCAATGAGGCAGCGGAGCCAAACCAAGACCGCTGGTACTGGACGGGGAATTTAGGTGGTCGACCACAGACATCACGGAAAAGCCGCGCATATTCTGGTCTATTCCGATCGCGCCGATCACAACTATGCCATGAAAGTGCGCTTGCGCCAGGAGGGGTTTCGCCTGACCACCTCGCCGACGCTCGACTCCTTCATTTTGCTCTACAAACAGCAGACTCCCGACATCCTCATCATCCGTTCCTTCGCCTTGCCGCGCGATGTCGTCAAAATCCTCAAGCGCCTCTCCAGCCAGGGTATCAATTTCGGCCATTCGCCGACCTTCTTGCTCGTGCGCGGTTGCGTCGCCCATTTCCTCATCCCGCTCTTGGAAATCGGCCTGCAGGATATCGTCGATGTCGACGAAGGCATCGACGCGCTCGTCCCGAAGCTCAAGGAAGTGCGCAGTCGCCTGATTTTGAATGCACCCCTCGACAGCGAAGTCCCGCGCCCCCAGTCCGGCTCCCGGGGCAATCTCTCCGATATGAGCATCATCGATCTGATCCAGGCTCTCGGCCCCAGCCAGCGTACCGCGCGCATCACCGTCCGACCCGACGCCGGCAACGGCGCGCTCATCATCTACCTCAACCGCGGCAATATCGCCTTCGCGCAGTACGGCGAATTGCTCGCCGAACAGGCCATCTACAAGGCGCTCGCGTGGGAACGCGGCACCTGGCTGTTGGAGCCCGTTACCGAAAGCGACCTGCCGCCCGCCAACAACTCACTGCCCAACGAATTCATCCTAATGGAAGGCTGCCGCCTGATCGACGAAAGCTCCCGCGAAGCCCAGGCCGCCGATTCGTCGTCGCCCCAATAACAGCGGGCGAAACCGTGTGCGCGATTCCGCCCCTGTGGCTCTCAAAGGTCCCGCGCATATCCCAACCGCAACATCACCACATCCAGCTTCGGGAACAAATCGAAGGTGAGTTGTGAACCGTATTCCGGCGGCGGACTGCTGTCCCCGCGCTGCAAATAGTACTCCGTCGTAATATTCACGTAGGAACGCTCACTGACCGGCACACTCCAGGTGATCCCGCTGGTGATCGCATAAAACTGCGACAAGCGGCCGTCAGCCGAAGCGTATTCCGGCAATGGCCGCCCGTCGACGAGGAAAGGCGCGTAGAAATCCGCCTGCGCTTGCCGATACCACCGGAGTCGCGGCTGCAGCGCCCCGCGCTTCCCGATGCCGAGCCGGGTGGCCAAATCAATCGAGTACGATTCGATCCCCCAATCATCCCAGAAGTAACGACTCGCTATGCTCGTCGCGCAGCCGGCAATCTGCCGCCGCAGCTCGACGTAGACGGCATATTTGCTCCGCGTGTCCGGCCGCCGTTCGTAAAGGTCCCGTGTCGGCTCGCCCGCATCGGCTGAATCCGGCGGCTGGACCACGCTGATAATCTTGTATGGATCGGTTTGATATCCCGACGCGTGGCTTCGCGAGAAATTCATCCGCACCACCGTCATCCGATCCAGCACCTGCGTCAGGCTGAAGACTAGATCGGTGACCCGCTTCGATTTTCCCGCAAATCGCGCCAGCCGGTCGTCGCGGTCCTCGTCCAGTTCCTCGCCGAATACCGAGAAGGGCTCGTAGAAGCCGCCGACCGGAGTTATAACATCGCGCGTGTAGGCCGCGGCCAGCCCCAGCGTCGTATTATTGCGGTTGAACTCCCGTGTCAGACCGCCGTTGACGCCGATCGACTTGTAGTCGCGCTCGCTGGAGGCGGCTGCGCCTACTGATCCCGTAGTCTTCCGGCCGAGTGGCCGCGCCAAGGATGCCTCGGCGGCAAAACGCGTATCCTTGAAATACTCGTCCACCGGAAACTCGCCCGCCGGCACGGTGATCGTCTTTCCGCCCGACGCGCGCGTCAACGTCTGTGGATACTTGGAAGGCGACCGCCCCGTCGGCGTCGCGCCGGTCAGGCCGTCAAAGGTCAGCCGCAGACTCAACGTGTAGTCCGACTTTATCGGCTTCGTCAGGCTGAAGTTGCCTTCCGTCGCCCGCACGCGATCCCGCTCCGAGTAGATCAACAGCGATGTCTCGGAGTGCCCGCCGGCGGCATGGGCCGCCGTCGAGCCGACCAGCGTTGCGGTCATCGCCGCCAGCGTCTTCCGAATCGACGCTCGCTTCAATTGCACCCGCAACCGCCGCCGCCGAAGCCGCGGCCTCCGCTGGCAGCCTCTTTACTGAAGTAAATGTGGTCGTCTATCGTCAAATCATGCGCCCGGTGGTCGAACTGCATCTCCGGCTTCGCCAGCACCTCCCGCTCCCACACTTCAACCCCGGCGTGACTGCAACCCGCCATCAGCGTTGCTGCCAGCACTGCCAGCACAATTCCGATGTCGTTTTTCCGCTTCATTTGCATCTCCCGGCGATCCTCTCAAAACCGGTAAGCAACACCCAGCATGAAGCGCGAATTCAAATCCGGCTGGTTGATCGCCGCATCCGCGTCACGATAGGTGAAATCTTCCTTGGCGTGCAGATCATCACCGTTGGGCCGGTAGTACGTGTCATGCCCAGACATCGTGGCCCGGAAGTAATAGTCCAGGCCGGCGGTGAGCAACAAGTCGACCTTCGGGCTGACGGCGAACGCTGTTTCCAGCCCGCCACCGGCGCCCCACTGGTTGCAAATCACATCGAAGGTCTCGTTCCCGCCAATGTACTCAAAATAGGCCGTATAGTTGTTGCGCCGCAGGCCGCCAAACAGCCGCGAGCGCTCCAATCCGAGTAACTTCACCGGGTACAGTAAATCCACCCGCGCATCCCACATCTTGCCGCGCGAGCGCGGGCTGCCGTTGGTCGCCTGATCGATGAAAACGCGGCGCGCGCGCAAGGCGTCGCCGGTCGGCACCCAGGCATAACCCAGCCCGAGGCGAACCTCAAGCGGCAAACCCTGCGCAAAATTGGAGATCGTACCGCAGGCGTGGATCCCCACGCCGCCGTAATAACCGGCGTAAACTTCTCCCGTGAAAAACCGGTTGGAAACGGAGCCGGAAACCGCGGGCGGCGGCGCCACCTGTGCCTGGACAGCGCCTCCCCACAGCACCAGCACCGTCATAACTGCGATTGCCCTGTTCATAACACTCTCCTTCCGACTTCGCAAAGCTCCCTTGAGCTCCGCTGCTTGGATCTGTAGGGCGTCGACTCGTTACTGCTATTCTGCTTCCAGTGTCGTCGCCGCTTTTGCGAATCTTGAGGAAAATGGATCGAACAAGCCTAACTCTGAAAACTTTCAGCGGCCTCTGTGCAGAATTCAGCCAGGGTCGTTCAGCATTCAGACGCCGTTGTTGCGGCCCACAACGCCAACGGCCGGGCTCCTTGGAGCTCCGGCCGTCATTGCTGGATGATGCTGGTTAAGGCGCTGTGGATTCTACTTCTTGGCTGCAGCCCGCTGGCTCGTGGCATGACGCGGCGGCTCGGACTCTTCCCATGGCACCGTCAGCATCTTGATGATCATCTGCTCCTTGTCGCTGAGCCCGCGGAATTGCAGACCGATCTCGAAGGTGTTCGGCTTGTCGCCCGCCGTACACCATCGGGTTTCGGCCATGATACTCAGTTCGCTGCAACCGAGCACCGCTTCCGGCAGTGCCAGACGGCAATGCAGCGCCTGCCCGAGCTTGACAGGTGCCGAACCGCTCAGCTTGCAACCGTCGACCGTCAAGTCGCGGATGACCCCCAGCGGCTGATCGCTCTGCAGGTCGATTAGGTACAGATCGGACTCCGGAAGGCGTCGCATGTTCTTGCGGCGTTCCTGCATAGGGTTCCCCTCTCTTCAAGCCTTACGGCTCGTTAGAATTTGTCCTGTAAATATGATCGGCAGATACCGCCGGCAAAATTAGATGCGCCCGACCCCGCTTTTTCCTGCTCGCCGGTCTCGAAAATCATGTCGCGCCGCTTGTTCGCCGCGCTGCGGCCTCAGCCGCCGCCCCGTGGTTCATTCTGAATCGCGGCCGCACCGCCTAATAACAGTCGTCACACGGAGCCGGACCGCCCGAGAAGATATAGCTAATCAGGTACACGACGTCGCTGATATTAGTGTAGCCGTTGCATTCAACGTCGCCTACCAACGGATCAGGAATCGGCGTCGGGCCGTTCGCAAAAATCCAGTTAATCAGATACACGCAATCCGAGATGTTGATGCGGTTGTCCGCGTTGACGTCCCCGACGAATTGACACACCTTGACCCAGGCGTTCCCGGCCAGGTAACTTAAAGGCTGGTTCAGCCCGTCACGCGCCCGGATCGACTGCACCTGTAAATCGCTCTCGCCGAAACCGATCGTGTAGAACACGATCTGCGCTAACTCGCCCCCGCCGCTGACCGTGATGCCGTCGCCCAGGATCGCCCCGTCGATGTACAACGTCGCCGAATCCGGTGCGAACGCCGTCCAGAAAAATGTCGGCTGCGACATCGAAGCCAACAATCCCCCTTCCGTCACGCTGATCGAATCCGTCCTCACCACCGCCCGGTTGAAAACGACTTCCACCGAATAGGCCTTCAGATTCGTCGAGGTCGCATCGACTTGCAAATCCACTGCGAACAACGAATCGCGAAAAATGGTGGTGGAATCCGGAACCAATTCCATGATCGGCGTCGCGCTCGCCGCGGCCGCCGTCAGCAGTAGCGTAATTAGCAGAACGATTAGCTTCGTAGTCATGCTCACTTGCCCTTCTCCTGCTAATCGCAGGGATTACACGGCGGTGGTCCACCGCCAAAAATGTAGCTGATTATGTAGACTACGTCCGAAATACTAATCACATCGTTGCAGTCGGCGTCACCAATCAACTTGATTGGGTACGGCGGCGGTCCGCCGCCGAAGATGTAGGTGATCAGATAGACGCAGTCGGAGATGTTGACGATCCCGTTGAAATCGGCATCGCCAAAGAAGTAGTCCGTCGGGCAGACAATCACCATCCCGTTCAGCGAATCCGCTGCGACAATCGGCGCGTTGGCAACATCCAGCAACTGCACCCGCCGGTAAATGACGAAGCTGACGCCGTGCGCGCGTGCAACAAAATTCATCTTCACCAGGTTGCCCGGTCCGTCGACGTTGGCTGTCGGCCCGAAAAGCGACGCCAGCAGCTCGTAAACGTACGCGGAATCCGGCGGCACGAACGACTGCACCGTATCCTTCCAAAAGAAGAATGCTCCCGACGGGCCGCTGAAAAAGCTCTCCCGTGTCGCCGACACCAACTGAATCACCGTCGTGTCAACTTCCACGTCGAGCAGAAATGATTTGAGATCGCGAACCGTATCGACGTGCACGTACAGACTGAACGTGTCGTTGAGGTTCACGATCTTTTCTTCCGGGAAGATGTAGATGTGGCCGCTGCTGTCGTTCTGGCCGAAACCGGTCGCGCACGCCGCCAGTAGGATTGTCGCTGCTATCAGAAGTCGCTTCGCGTCAATAGTCATAATCGTGCTCCGCAGACGAACGGCCGGGCTGTCACCAGCCCGGCCGTGTCGATGGTTCTACTTCATCAGTGTCATCTTGACGGTCTTGGCAAAACCGTCCGTCTCGAACCGATAGAAGTACACTCCGGACGCAGCGAGATTCCCGCTCTCATCGCGGCCGTTCCAAATCACTTCATGATATCCCGCGGTCTGCGCGCCGTCAACCAGCGTCCGCACCGCCTGGCCCATCACATTGTAAATCCGCACCGAGACCGCGCTCGCCTTCGGTAGCGAGTACGCGATCTTTGTGTCCGGATTGAATGGGTTCGGTGAGTTCTGGTAGACGACACAGGTGCCCGCCGCTGCTTCCGCCGCAATTGTCACCGGCTCCTCAGTCGGCAACACCGCCGGCAACAGCGATCGGTTCTCGTTGTCGCGGATTTCTTGCCGCCCCAGCACGACCTTGGCCGGCTGCGCCGTCCGCTGCTGGAACTGCAGCGTCGCAATCACACCCGAGCCGCGGAAACTCACGCCGTTGCCCAGCGCGGCTACCGAGACCGAAATACCGTTCTCACTATCCAGCGTCTTGAAGAACACCGGCTGACCGCCTGCGACAATATCACTGGCCGGCTGTACACTTACCAATGTCAGGTTGACTCGATCATAGGTGATCTCCGCCAACAGCGACTTGGCGTCGTTGTTGCCGTTGGCCAAAACGAGGTCAACCAGGTACCCGTCCGTGGTAGCCCGCGACTCCAACGTCATCCCCGTGTAGGGCAGCGGTGCCACACCGGTCAGATGCGGCGAAGACTTCGCCGCCATCGGCACGACATCGTCAAAGTTGATCGCGAAGATCGCCAGGTCTTCGAATTCCACCTTGTCGTCCGGCATCGGAATCCCCTTCGGGCTGTTGTTGTGTGTCGGCCCGAAGTCGGCGTGGCTGATATACCCGCCATCCCCTTCATTCAGCCCGTACGTCGACGAAAAATGCACGAGGTCGCCAAAGTACACCAGTCCATCGAACGCGCCCAGCGTTACCGCTTCATTGGCCAGATCGCCCAGCCAGTATGAAGTCGACCGCGCCTGCGCCGACGGTGCCGCCACGGAGTAATTGCCCGCGGCGTCATAGGCGAACGCCCCGAAGTAATAGATGTCACGCGTCGCATTGCTCAGACCCATAACATCCGTGTGGTTGCCCGGCGTGCTGGGCGTCGCGCCCGCGCTTAAAATCGTCGTGCCGGTCAACTGGTTGGCCGGATAGGCCGGCGCCGCGGTCGGCGTCGGCATACTGCCGTAGTTCGGATAGTCCGTCCACGGGATCCGCTGAATCTGTACGCCGATCGCATCCGGTGAACTGGAATTGATCCAGCTCAGTTGTACCTTGTTGTGACCCGGCTGCGCCACCAGGTTGATTGGCGGCGTCGGTGCCGTCACGTCCTTGGTGAAGCACCAGGTATAGCTGCACGAATCGGCATTAGCGCGGCCGAAATCGTCGGTCACTTTGAAGCGAATACAGTGGCTCGCCTCCGTCAAGGCTGCAAATTCCGCGCCCGACAATGACCAGGTCGGATTATTGTAAATCGTGCCGCTCAGTCCGGTGGCAATCGGCAGCCAGCCGCCCGGCGTGCAACCGTCCACCTGATAGTAAAGCGCGTTCAAATCGCAGTCGTCGGTGGCCGTCAGACTCAGCACCGGCGCGATATTATAGAATCCGCCCGCAGCCGGCGAGTTGACCACCACGTCCGGATCAGCGCAGTTCGACTGGAAGTCGATCGCGGTGGCCGGCGGCACGATGATCTGCGAGTTCGTGCTGTCGCGCAGATCGCGATAGATCATCATGATGTCGCCCGCCAGGCACGAGACGCTACCGTTCATCGCCACCGTAAACAGCGGCGCCGGGCCGTCTTCCACACCTGTGAGCACACCCAGATTCACCTTCAGCGTGTCCCGCGTGTTCAGTATGTTCGTCGATTGCGTGTACGCGACAAAGTAATTGCCGCTCGCCCCGGTCACGTTCGTTACCGTCAGCTCAGCCGGATACTCCAGCCAGATGTTGGCGGCATCCAACGCCGTCACGGCACTGCCGATACCGACGTCAAACGTGAAATCGCCCGAGCAATCGTACACGATGCTGTTCGGCGTCATGTCCAGACCGCAGTCGGCTACCGGATTGGCATCGGTGTTGCCACCGCCGCCGCCGATCGCATACGGCCCGACTCCCGACCAGTCATGCCAGCAATTCTGATTGTAGGTGTTGCCGGCCAAATCGTCCGTGGCATTTGTCGTGTTCTGGAAGATGTTGAACTGCACATCGACGGTGCCGCCGTAGCTCTCGAATCCCACATTGTTGTACAGGAATTCGCTGTTTGTGAAGACCGCCGTAACCGGCGATGGATTGGCATACACTCCGGCACCCCATTCGAAGTTCGTCAGGCGGTTGTTGTCCGCCGAGAACTGCAGGTTCCCCGCCGTGTACGAATACGCCACGATTCCCTGCGATGACGTGCCGTTCCCGCCGTCCATGATATTGTCGTCAGCCGTGACTACCAGCGCATTCGGCGCCAGTGCCTGCCGCTCCAAATCGCTCTTGATCCCTGCGATCAGCTCAGCGTCGTACGGCTGGGCCTGGCGCTGCTTCCCTTTCGCCGCGACTTGCGACAAGACATAGAGGCCGTAATACTCCTGCATCCCGGTACCCGCCGGTGTCGCCGTAAATGCATTGCCTGAAAAACTGCCGGCGGCGTCGATCATGTACGCGCCGAACTGGCATTCGTTCAGGTTGTTGCCGTCGATCGTCAGCGTCTCCGGCCCATAGATCAAGAATCCGGTCGCAGCCCAGGTCGCC
Source organism: Candidatus Zixiibacteriota bacterium (assembly GCA_020853795.1). Taxonomy (NCBI): domain Bacteria; kingdom Pseudomonadati; phylum Candidatus Zixiibacteriota; species Candidatus Zixiibacteriota bacterium. The sequence continues at coordinate 32,246 of JADYYF010000145.1, read as the reverse complement.
GGCACGTAGGAAATGTAGTTGATCGTATTCCCGATCGCCGAGCCGCCTGCCACCGTGCTGAACTGGATACCGTTCTGCGCCGGCCAGCCCAATTGCATCGGACCGCCGCCTGTGACCGTACAGCCGTTCGCCGTGGCCGTCAGGTCGGCGCCGATGAACACGATGCCGCCCTTCTGGAAACCGCTCACGATACAATCGGTCAGATCCAGCGTCCGATCGACCGCATCCAGGATCAGCGCGTAGATGCCGATGCCGTGCTGGCCGCCGTCCAACGGCGTGTTGCGGCAATCCTTGACCTCGACATCGGTCATGCTGCCGCCGGCGTTGAAGTACGCCGCGCCGACAAACCGATAATTGCTGTTGCCCAGTCCCAGGCCGTCGATGGTCAGGTCGGAAATGTCAACACCGGTCGAGCTCTCCACAGATACCACCGCGAAGTTGTTGTTCGAGCCGCTGTTGAATGAATGCGCCATCGACGCCGTCGCCTGGATCGTGCTCACGCCGATCCCCGCGCCGATCAGATCGAGATCAGTGAAACCGGAAATCACGACCTGCCCCGGGTAGGTCCCCGGCGCCAGATTGATCGTGCTCCCCGATACCAGATTGACAGCTTCCTGAACCCGATTCACCGAACCGGTTTGCGGCGAGTCGTCGTCAACCCACAGCAGCGAGAAATCGCCGGCAAAACCCGGCGTCGTCGCCGTGCCGCCACCCAGCCACGGCGTATAATCAGCCACCGCGTAAATTGGTGTCGCCACCGCCGTCGGGTCGGTGACTCCCCACCAGTTCCCGGAGAAATTCAAATTGAACGTCCCCGCGCCCATGGTGCCCGTCGCGGCATACACACTGGAATTCGAATTATTTCGAATTTCGTTGTCGAAAACCGTCAAGGCGTTTGTGAAGCCCGCCTCCGCCACGACATAGAACGCATCCGTGTTGTTCGTGATCGAGTTATTCTGCATCAACACAGTAACGTTGCCGGAAGTATAACCCCAGATCTCGGTCGTGATATACACACCGGTGCTGTTGGTCTTGTTCTGACCGTCAACCGTGTTGTTCAGAAACTGCGGAGTTACCGCCGCATACGATCCCGCCGCCGTCAAACCCACATCCACATTAGTGATTGTGTTGTTCTGCACCACCGGCAAGATGTACGGCACGAACGTGAAGATGCCGTAGCCGTAGAGTGCGCTATTCGAGATCTGATTGCCGTCGATCAGATCGGCCACACCGCCACCGTCGCCGGCGTTGTCGGTGTGAACACCACTGCCGCACCCCGTCACAATGTTGTTGAGGAACTGGCAGCCTCGCGAATGATTCGACGAGATCGCGTCGTTGCAGTTCGATACGGTATTGTAAGCGAACGTCCCCGCGCCGCCATAGTTAAACATGCCGATCGAGGCGTACTCGGCGTTGACATTGTCCACCGTGTTGTGATGGAAATTGAACGTCCCGCCCGATGAGGCGTAAATTCCGCGCAGGTAGATGTTCTTCACCGTGCAATCGTGAATCAGCAGCCCGTTATAGACGCCGCTGGGATGATCGGTGATAATCCCGTTCCGCGCATCCAGATCGGCGCCGCCGACTACGATTCCGCTGGTCAAGGCTGGATTGTCGCCGTCCAGCGTCATACCCGATAGCTCGACATCATTCGCCGCGATCAGCATCATGTGGCTCGCCCCCGGTGGCATCGAACCGCCTCCCACCGGATTCGGCGCCGATAGCGCCGGATACACTGTCACCACCGCCTGACCGGCGCCGCTGACGTGTACTGAGTTGCCGACGACGATGTTCTCGACATAACCGCCGGCAAGTACATTAACCACACCGCCGGCCACGCTGCCGTCGACACCTTGTTGGATATTGTCGAAGGCATCCTCACCGTAAATGTGCCCGCCGACAATATCGCCATTGTCCGAACCGGCCCAGTCGTCATCCACCCAGACCGGGCTGGCTCCCACCAAATCGAGGTCCGGCGTGTCGAGGTAACTTGCGTCAGTCTCCGTGCCGCCCGTGATACCCGCTGTCGAGTAGGTATATCCTCGCGAACTTGTTGCCGGGCTCACCAGTGTGGCGCCCTGGTACACCCGCACTTGGCGCGTCAACCGGAACTTGTCTCCGATTACTGTCGTGAGGTCGTCATTGTTCAACGCCAGGTTGTACTCGCCCGAGCCGATCACCATGGTGTAACCACCGAGACCATCCGCCTCAAAGTAGATCAACCAGTTGTTGATCGTTGCGGTCGAGTTGTGCGTGTAAGGATTAATCAGCACCCAGTAGGGCGCTTGATCCCAGTACGAGTAATATCCCGTTCCATCGTCATAGAAGTAATTGTTGTCGACATACACGATATCACCCGCCTGCAGACCGGTAACTACGGTCTGGATGTAGATACATCCGCCGCGGTCGGTCGCATAGGTCGAGCCGTTGTCAAACGATATAAGACAGGCATCCAAGCCTCTATATTCGGTATCTGATGTGTAGCCCCCGGCCCCGATCAATGCCGCCTCGGCTTTAAATGCCGCTACTGCCCCGGCATCGACCTTGGCATACGGTGCCCCGCCAAACTCACCATGATAGATAGCGGTGGCTGCCGCCGTCGCCGGGCGAAACTGCTTCGTTGGCATTGCCGGTATGTTTGCCGGAATCCCCGGTCCGTCATCGGCCACACCAGCCGCGCCCGCCTGCAACTTCATTGTTGCAGTGGGAATTGCCGCCTTCCCGGAAAGCTGACCCGCCGGCTCCGTCTGGTTCACTGGCGGCTTCACCGGCGCCGCTGCCATGACTACCGTCAATGACAAAATCAGGACGACAGCCACCAACAACGATTTCACGATAGAGCTTTGTAACATTGGTTAACCCTCCCTGAATAATGCGCACTTGCCCGATTTTTCGCCGATCATCCGGAAATTGCTCACCGGAGTTGACTGCCTCAGGCAACCGCTTGGTCTTCGGTCAACAGATCACGGCACCCTCGTGCCGTGAATTGCCGCGCGCGAAGTCGAGATCTCAACAATGACTCCGCCCGCCCTTCTCCTTGTTCTCGATCACCTCCCGTCTGGATTCTGCAAATGCCTCATCCGGCTCGCGACCTGAACTTCACAGTTTGTTCAAATGTCAGCGTCTGACGACCTAAAGTTTCTTCGGAAGCTGGGGATTCACGAAAGGATTCGCCCCGGTACCTTCGCTGCAATGCCTGACCTTCCGCTATTTGAATATCTGTAGACAGAGGAACATCGCTAAAATGATCGATTACGTCAACCCTTGAAACTGCGAGTAAATTGCGAATATAATGCGTACAGCAACGTCGCAGTCGGCTGAGTTACACTATCTACCTGTTTACCAATAACTTGCCCGCCTTTCCTGCCCGGTGGCCCCCATACGACTAGAAGCCCCAAATACGTATCGACGACCCTTGTCGGCTCAACGACTCGCCCCGTGCTTGCTAATTCCTTTGCTGAGTTCAAATGGAAAAGCCACCCAACTTCATCGGGTCGTCTACTGCGACCAGCTCTCGCTGCACGTAACCCTCCGCGTAACCGACGCGAATCCGCATCCCCAGCGCCCGATCGCGCACTCGCACGAGTTCGAATACATCCGTGCCGGGCGAAAACACCTTGTTCTCCTTGTCGTTCTCCGCAAACTGCGACTTGTAGCACCGAATCGACTCCAGCTTCCGCTCCAACTGCTGCGTCGTGTCCACCGCGAAGGTCGGTTCGGCCAGGCCGTAGTAAATCGAATAAAGGATCTTGCGCGGACGATGCGGCTGCCCCTCCAACTTTGCTTTCTTGAGTCCGGCATAGAAACACGCATCGAACCCCAGTTCGGAGGCCACTCGATGATCCGGATGTCGCTGCAGCCAGTGCGGAAGAATCACCAATTGCGGTCGCAGGTCGCGGATTTTCTGCGCCAGCCGTGCCCGAAAGTCCAGCGCGGGCTGCAGGTACGCATCCGGCAACTCCAAATTTTCACGCACGGCGACTCCCAGCACCTTCGCAGCCGCTGTCGCTTCCGCCGTCCGCACCGCCGCATCGCCCTGTGATCCCATCTCGCCCGCCGTCAAATCCAGCATCGCCACCGAATGCCCCAAATCAACCAGCTTCGCGATCAAGCCACCCGAGGTGATCTCCAGATCATCCCGGTGGGCGGCAATTGCCAGGCAGTCAACCGTTGCGCTCATTCCCTGTTCCCGCTATCACTCGTAGGTAGTAATCTTCGTATTTCGGCACCATCAACTCCGACGAAAACCGCCCGATCGCCGTTGTGCGCGCCGCCTGCTTCATCTTGCGCAGCCGGGCCTCATCGGTCAACAATGCAGTTGTCGCCTCGACCAGACGATGCACATTGCCGACCGGTGTCAGATAGCCGTCCCGACCGTCGGTCACCAGTTCCGGCAAGCCGCCGGTGTCGCTGGCAATCACCGGCACGCCGCACGACATCGCTTCCAGCGCCGCCAAACCGAACGACTCGGTCTGCGACGGCAGCAAGAACACATCCGCCACCGGCAGAATCGTCGCGATCGAATCCTGATTCCCCAGCAGCATCACATCTTCGGTCAGGCCGTACTGCGAAATCAAGTGCTCCGCCAGGCTCATCTCCGGACCATCCCCGACCAGGATCAGTTTGCACTTCACCTGCGCCCGCGTCAGCCGAAACGTCTCAATCACGTCGGGAATCCGCTTGACCGGACGAAAATTCGAGGCGTGCATGATGATCTTCTCGTCATCGGCCGCGAACGTCCGCCGCGAACAATGACGAATCTCCGGCTTGAACAACTCCGTGTCGACAAAATTCGGTATGACTTCAATGTGATTGTCGAGTCCGAACATCTCCAGCGTCTGCGTCCGAATCGCCTGCGAGACCGCCGTAATGCCGTCTGATACTTGCACCGAGAATTTGGTGATCTCGAAAAACGAACGCTCGCTCCCCACCAACGTCACATCGGTGCCGTGCAGCGTCGTCACCACCTTGATCTTGCAGTCCCCCGCAATCTGCTTGGCCAGGAACGCCGCGGTTGCATGCGGGATGGCATAATGAACGTGCAACAAATCGAGCTTCCAGCGGCACACCACGTCCGCCATCTTCGCCGCCAACGAAAGTGTGTAGGGCGGGTACTTGAACAGCGGATAGCTCGAAACATCAACCTGGTGGAAATAGACGTTCTCGCGGAACTGATCCAGCCGGAACGGCAACTGGTACGAAATGAAATGTACCTGGTGCCCCTTCGCCGCCAGCGACATCCCCAGTTCGGTTGCGACAATACCCGAACCACCCACCACTGGATAACACGTAATGCCGATCTTCACGTCTGCTCCCTACTCCAGATAGATGAGGTGGTGCACCTTGCTGTTGCAGTCCACCGCCTGCAGCAGTCGGTCAATGATGCCATGCCCGTATTTCGCCATGTAGTAGATCAACGGGAAACTCCGCTCCTGCAACTTGCCGTTGGGGTAGAGGTTGAATCCCACGCGCTCGATCTGCGCCCGCAGCGTCTGGTTCTTCTTGCGGTGCGCCTGAAAGACTTTCTCCTCAAGATTCTTGATCTCCAGGTCCAGCTTGCCGGCAATGCGATTGGCGTTGGTGATCAGCCCATGATCCGACTGGTCTAGCCGCGCCGCAATTTCGTCCATCCGGCGGCGCACCTCCTCGCGCAACGACGCAAAACCCTGCTCAAAGTCCCCCGGGAAAGTCCGCAGCAGAATCTCGTTGACCAGTTGATTAACATCCCCGAAGGTCTGCTCCACACCGATCTCCAACTTCTCCAGCAGTCGCGCGATCGCCGGCTCGATGATCGTCGCCGAAAAGCGGGGATAGATAATTGGCGGCTCCTCGCCGTACAGCTCAAACAAGTCGCGAATCTGGCTGAAGTACGCCGCTTCCGCCGGACCGGCAAAATATACCAGGGTCGGAAAGATGTGGCTCTGCACGATCGCGCGTAAAAAGACGTTCGGCGAAAACAACGCCGGCGCCCGCTCCAGCACCCCCGCCAGTTCGGCACGATTGTATGCCTTGCCGTCGATCGCAAATCCATCCGGCGCCAGATCGATGCGCGTTCGTTTGCCGTTATAATAGAACAGATTCGAGTAGCCGCCGGGGCGCGCCACCTGCAAATGATAACCCTGCGCCTCCAACCGGCGATTTCGTCCCTCGATGAGTTGCGCCGCCTGCTCGCCCAATTCCAACTCGCGGCGGAACACCGGCAATGCCATCTCGCGAAATTCCGGATCACTCGGATCGACAAAGATCAGGCCGCTGTCGTGAAAAACTTGGCTCATGAGCCGGCCGAACGCGGTCACGATCGATGTGCCCGGCTGATAGCACCGGCGCAGCAGGGTCATCAACTCCGCTCGGAATTCCGCCTGCGGCAGCGCCTGCTCCAGTTCATCCAGCAGCGTGTTGATTCCGGCATCCAGATCCACCGCGCCCATCGGCTGCCCGGACACATCACCCAACGACCGGTAGATCAGCTCGCGTAACGTATTCTCTGGTGTCGGAATCTGCAGCCGCGCGACTTCATCAAAATCGGCATCATCAGCCGCCATCCAGAAAATCGGCACCACCCGGCCCTCCAGCTTGCGGCAATTACTCGCCGCCAGCTTGACCGCCAACGCCGCCTTGTAAAACACGAACAGCGGCCCGCCGCACAGCGTCACTTGCTGGCCGGTGAAAACTGCCGAAGTGCTTTGATCCAACAGCCGGTGGATATTCTCGATCGTCCGCGGTCCGGCGCCATACGCCTGGTTCTGCCGTAACAAGACCGCGACGATCCGTTCGCGCTGGTAGGAACGCCGGCTGACGCGCTCCTGCACCTGCCGGAGCGCGTCGTCGGAATTAAAATCGTAGTGGAAGTATTCCGCGGTCTTGCCCGCCAGGTAGTCCAGAAACAACTTCCGACTACCCGGCATTTGCTCGAATCTAATTATTGACGTCGACTGCAACTTGACTCTTACCGCGAACTTTTCGGACCAGATCATCCAGCAAAGTATATACGACTGGTACGACAACCAGCGTCAATCCGGTTGAAGTTATCAGGCCGCCGATCACCGCCCGCGCGATGCCGGCGCGCAGCTCCGCGCCCGGCCCAATTCCCAGTGCCAGCGGCAACATCCCGAAGATCATCGCCGCCGTCGTCATGATGATCGGGCGCAGCCGCACCGAACTGGCCTTCACGAACGCCTCCGTGCGCGGCGTTCCCCGCCGCAGATCCTGCTTGGCAAAATCCACCAGCAGGATGGCGTTTTTGGTCACCAGCCCCATCAACATCACAATGCCGATCAGCGACATGATCGATATCGAACTCCCCAGCAAGAGCAGTCCGAGAAACGCTCCCAGCAGCGACATCGGCAACGACAACATGATCGCAAACGGATCAGTCAGACTTTCAAATTGTGACGCCAACACGAAATAGATCAAAATGATCGCCAGGAACAACGCTTCAATAATATAGCCGAATGACTCCGCCTGTATTTCGGCTTCGCCAGTAGCGTAAATGCGATACCCCGGCGGCGTCGGGATCTGCCCGGCCTTCGCCATCGCGTCGGTGCGCACGTCGCCGGCAAACCGCCCGGAATTGTTTGCCGAGACTGTAATCGTCTTCATCCGGTCATAGCGCGACAACTCCGCGACTGCGCTGGCCTCCGCGAAGTTCGCGACGTAGCTCAGTGGGAACTGCTGTCCTTTCTCGCCGTCAATCTCCTTCGATGACGGGATCAGGATTCGCGACAGATCGGACAGATCATTGCGGTCCTCCGGGCGCAGCCGCAACCGCACATCCGCCTGCCGGTCGCCCTCCTGAAACTTCAGCGGCACCACGCCGTTGACCAGATACCGCGCGGCCAAAGCAATCTGCGACACATTCAAACCCAGATCGGCGATCTTCTCCCGATCCAGCGCGACCTGCAACTCCGGTTTGCCCTCACCCAAGGAATTATCTACCTCCACCGCCCCGGGCGTGGCTCGCACCGAGTCCTCGACCATCGCCGCCAGCGCAGTCAACTGCTCCATTCGCTCTCCGGCCACCGAAATCTCCACCGGCGAACCGCCGCCACCTCTCGAGTTCTCGCTCGAGAAACTCAACCGCAATCCCGGGTACGCGGCCAATTCCCTCCGCAGCGCACTGATCACCTCAAACGATGACCGTTCGCGCTTGTCCAGCTCTACCATCCGCACCGTGATCGTCCCTTCGTTGTCCGGAGTGATACCGGAACCGATCGTCGTATAGACGTCCTGAATCTCCGGATACGTGCGGAGGACCTTCTCCACCCCCGCCGTCAGCGTCGCGGTTCCGTCCAGACTGGTGCCGGGCGCCGACTTCACGGCCACGAAAAACTCGCCCCGGTCATACTCCGGGATGAACTCCGTGCCGATCAACGGCACCAGCATCAAACTCCCGACAAAGGTCAGCAGCGCCGCCGCCACAACCACTCCGCGGTGGGTCAAGGCGTAACGTACGGCAATTTGCAGGTAGTCGTTCAATCGCTCGAACAGCTGGTTCCACCAGTTGGTGAACCGGTAAATCGGGTTTTTCGTCGCCTTGTGAAATTCATGTTCGCCGCGCAACCAGCGCGATGACAGCATCGGTGTCAGGGTAAACGCGACAAACAGCGAGACCGCCACCGACACCGCCACCGTGATGCCGAAGGCATAAAAGAATCGCCCGACGATCCCCTTCATGAACGCCACCGGCACGAACACCACGATAATTGTAAACGTCGTCGCTAGCACCGCCAGCGCGATTTCGCTCGTGGCGTCGTAGGCCGCCTCCCCCGGTTTCTTGCCGTACGCGGAATGTCGGTAAATATTTTCGATGACGACAATGGCGTCGTCGATCAACAGCCCCACCGCCAGCGACAGCGCCAGCAGCGTCATGAAGTTCAGCGTGAAATTCAGCGCCCCCATGAATAGGAACGTCGCGATGATCGAGGTCGGAATCGCGATCGCCGAGATGATCGTCGCGCGCGTGTCCGCGAGAAAGAAGAAGATCACGATGACCGCGAGAATGCCGCCGTAGATGATGTTGACCACGACGTCATGCACCGCCTCTTCCGTAAACTTCGAATTGTCGGTCGCAATCACGATCTCGACGTCCTTCGGCAATTGCTGCCGCAGTTCTGCCAGTCGCGCCTTTACCTCCGCCGCCACGTCGACGACGTTGGCGCCCGATTGCTTGATCAGCGCCAGGCCGACAGCGCGCCGCCCATTCAGGCGCGAAATCGACTCGATCTCCTTCGTGGTGTCCTTGACGGTTGCGATATCGCGCAACAACACCTGCACCCCGCGGTCGGTCTTGATGACCGTATTCGCGATCTGGTCGACCGTGACGTACTTGCCCAGCGTGCGAATCGAAAAGTCGCGCTCCCCGCGCTCCAGCTTGCCCGCCGGCAATTCCAGACTCGCGGCCTGTACCCGGCCCTGCACGTCGAAAATCGACAGATTATAGGCTTCTAGCGCCGTCAGATCCAGCTCGACCAGAATTTCCCGCTCTTCGCCGCCGATCAACTCGACGTTGCCGACGCCGCGAATGTTCTCCAGCGCCTTCTTGATATCCTCCCGCGCAATCAGCGTCAGCTCGCGCGCCGACCGATCGCCCGAGACGGCCAGCGAAATGATCGGGATTGACATCGGGTCATATTTCTGGATTACCGGCTCCTCCATGTCGTCGGGCAAATCCCGGCGGATCCCGGCAATCTTCTCGCGCACGTCTTGCGCCGCGACGTCGTCGTTGACCTCCAGCTCAAACTCGGCAAACGTAAACGCATACCCCTCGTACGACTTGGAAGTAATGTGCCGGACCCCCGACACCGTGTTCATCGCGTCCTCGATCTTGGTCACGATCTCCGTCTCCATCGTCTCCGGCGACGCACCCGGATACGACACGGTCACCACCACGAACGGAAAATCAATATCGGGAAACATCTCGACGCTCAAATCGCGGTAGGCAAACAGCCCGAGCACGACCAGGGCCAGCGTGACCATGACCGTAAACACGGGACGGTTGATGGCTATCTTCGAGAGTATCATACTAATTCTTGTCCCTTACAACCGGGTACCCATCCGCCAAAAATCCCTGCCCCAAATAAACCACCTCATCCCCCGCCTCGATACCGGAGAGAATCTGCACCGTCGTCTCGTTGTAAATCCCGACGCTGACCGTCCGCGCGTAGGCCGTGTCGTTCCTGACGATGTACAGCGACTGAACGCCCTCCTCCGAAATCAACGCCGCCTGCGGCACGCGTAGGGCGTTGTCGGAACTCGCAATCGCAAACCGGGCCTTGGCGAAGGTCCCCGGCATCAACCGGCCGCTCGGATTCGGAACTGCTACCTCGATCGTGAACGACCGCGTCTGGGGATCCGCCGCCGAGGAGATCCGCGTCACCGTGCAACTGTCCACCGTCTCGGCGCTGGCCACGCGCACGCTCCCGCTCATGCCGCTGCGGAATTGCCCCGCCAGGCTGGCCGGCACCCCGAACGACATCCGCAGCGTCTCAATATTCGCCACCCGCGCGGCAATCGTCCCGACCCGCGGCACGTCGCCCACCTTCGGATTTAGCTCCACCAGCACGCCGTTGATCGGCGAGGTCAACTCTACCAGCTCCCGCGCCGCCCGAAAATTGGCCCGTGCCACCTCGAACTGGCTCTCGGCCGCATCGAACGCCGATTCGCTGATCGCCTTCTCATCGTACAAGTACTTCATCTTGCGATGGTTTTTTTCCGCATTGTCAAATGTCGCCTTGGCCTGGAAGTACTGCGACGACGCCCCGCCCTTGTCGAGAAAGACAATCACATCGCCCGCCTTCACGCGGTCGCCGATCCGAAACGGCAGCTCGACCACCGCCTCCGACAGTCGCACCATGATGTCCGCTTGCTTAATCCCCTCCAGCCCCCCGGCGAATTCGCGCTCGGCTCTGATCGGACCGACCTCGGCCATGACCGTCTTCACCGGAATTGTCGGCAACATCGTTGCCGTCTCGCCGGAGTTCTTGCCGCACGATGTCAGAATCGCCGTCGCCGCGATTACCGGAAATATCCAGCGCAGTCTCATCTATTGCTCCTTTAGCTCATTGATCTGGTTGACACCCGTGACGCGCAACAGGCGATACACGGCGAGTGCCGCGTCGTGGGTGGCCTGGACGTAGTTGGTGCGAGCCTGCGTCAGCGCTGTTTCCGAGGACAGAATCTCCAGCTGTGTCCCGACGCCGTTCTGATAGCGAATGCGCGCAATGCGCAGCCCTTCTTCCGCCTGCTCGATCGTCTTGATCTGCGTCTGCAGGCGCTCCGTCGCTTCGTTGTAGCTCAAAAATGCGTCGCGCACCTGCAGCTCCACCTGATCGCGCAGCTTCTCGTAACTCAACTCGGCCTGAAGATTGTCCACCTTCGCCTTGCGGATGCTGGCTTTGGTGGAGAAGCCGTTGAAAATCGGAAACGACAGATTGATCGTCGCCGTCCAGCTGGGCGACCACTTGTAGCCCTCCAGGCCGAAGTCGTCTGATTGATAGCTCCAGCCGTAATGACTCACAAAATCGAACTTCGGCGATCGCTCCGCTTTGGCAATGCCGATGGCGCGCTGCGTGATCTCCGCCAAACGCTCCTGCCGTTGCAGCGCCGCGCGCCGCGCCAGCGCCACCTCCAGCAATTGGTCGAACCGGTAACTCTGCTGCGCCAGCGTCGAATCAAAGTCATAGCGCAGCGTTACCTCCTCGCGGCGGTCGGCCGCGATCAAATTCTCGAGCGCGTTCAGTGCCAGCGTCGCTTGATTCTGCGCCTGCAAGAGCTGCGGCTTCAGATTGGCCACCTCGACCTCGGCGCGCAACTTCTCATACTCCGACACCACCCCCTGGGCCTGCATCTTGGCAATCATCTCGTGGTTCAACTCCGCCGTTGCCAGTGCGTCGCGGTACACCGCCACCACATCCTGCGCCAGAATGGCGTTCAAGAACGACTGCCGGACCGCGAACTTAATCTCCGCTTCCGTCTCTTGCACCGCCGCTTCCGTGTACCTGCGATAGAGCCGCGCAATCTTGATTGCGCCCGCCACCTTGCCTCCCTGCCAGATCGGCTGCTTCAAGGTCAGGCCGGCGCTGATGCTGTTGTCGGTGCCCAGCTTGAAACTCATCCCGCCGAATACCACTTCCGGGATTTCCAGGTTGCGCGTGTAGCTCGAACTGAAGCTCAAATCCGGCAGCGCTTCCGCCGTGGCGCGCTGAATCTCTGCCTGCGCCCGCTCCAATTCCGCCCGCGCCATCAGATAGTCCTGGTTGTTGGCCAAGGCCTCGTTGACCGCCTGCTCCAGCGTCAACTCCCGCCCCTGCCCGCTGCCGGCCAGACACGCCAGCATCAGGATCAGCGCGACTGCATAGGGTGTCTTCCTCACTTGTGGATTCCTTTCAAAATATCAGCCGCGGCACGGGTATCGGCATCAAGCGAATGCCCGCGTCCGTAAATCTGCCGCTCAATAATCACCTTGGCTATCGCCAGGAAACTCAGCGCCGCAAAATGCGGATCGACCGCCCGGAATTCACCGCTTTCAACCCCGTGCGTGATGTGCCGCGCAATCTCCTGCGCCAGGTGCTCTTCGCCGTGCGGCACCATGCGGTTGAGTTTAAGCCGCCGATCCGGCCGCTCGACGAAAATAACCCGGTAATACTTGGGATTCGTGACGAAAAAGTCCACAAATTCCTTGATCCCGCGTCGCGTTTTTTCGTCGAATCCGCAGTCGCAGTGCGCAATTTGTCCCATCTTCTCATGGAGCATATCGTGGCCTCGCTTCACCACCGCCGCATACAGGTCGAGCTTCGACGGATACTGCCGGTAAATCGTCCCCTTACCGATCTCCGCCTTTTCCGCGATCGCGTCGACGTTGCACTCGTCGTACCCGAACCGGGCAAATTCGTCCAGCGCCGCGTCGAGAATCATCTTTTGCCGGGCCGGCGCCGGTAGTACCTGGCGTTTCTTGCTCTTGCCTGATCGCATATCACCCATTAGACGGACTGGTCAGTCCGTCGGTTGCAAAAAAAAGAGCGTTAAATCCAGTTTTTTTTCTTGAAGAAGATCAATAAGCCCCCAATCACCGCCACAATCAACAGCACCGCAAAGGGATAGCCGAATTCCCATCGGAATTCCGGGATGCTCTCAAAATTCATTCCGTAAAACCCGACAATGAACGTCGCCGGCAGAAACAACGCCGATAAAATCGTCAGAAACTTGATTACGTCGTTCGTCTTGGTCGAAACCATCGAAAAGTACAGATCCATCGCCGAATTGATCGAATCCCGCTGATTGTCCGCCGTCGAAATCATCACGTGCAGATGGTCGTTGATGTCGGAGAAATAAATCGCCGCCTTGGAGCTGATCACGTCGAACTTCTCCCGCGTAAACTGCGACATCACCTCCGACTGCGGCACGATCACCCGCCGGATGATCGACAAGTCGCGGCGAATCCGAAACATCCGCCGCAACACCTTCTCGTCCGGGTCCTCGAACACCTGCGCCTCCACCAAATCGACTTCCCTTTCCATCGTATTGAGCGCGCTGAAATAGGTGTCAACGATGTAGTCGACAATCGTGTGAAACAGGAAATCCGCCCCCCGCGAAATCAACCGGCTGTCGCGCTGAATCCGCTGCAACACCGTCTCCAGCGAATTCACCGGGTGAAAATGCACCGTCAGCACTGCGCTTTTCGTCAAAAACAACCCGATGCCCCGCGCTTCGATCTCGGTCTCCTGCATCGGCGGCCCCAGCACCTGCACGATCGTGAAAATGTAATTGTCGTAGTCGTCCACCTTGGGGTGCGACATCTCGGATAGCACGTCTTCAATGGCCAGGGGATGGAAACGAAAATCGGAGGTCAGAATGTACGACTCTTCGTCCGTCGGCGCGAACAAATCGACCCACAACACCGCGTCCGGTCGCGCCATCAGCTTGCGGAAATCCTGCACCCCCTCGGAGTAGCTCAACCCGTCATCGGGCGTATAATAAAACGACCTGATCATTGACCTACTCTCCTGCCGCCGGCAAATCCGCTCAAGCAGGTGCCGCCTGCGCCGTTGTGGTGCGCGCGACGCCCGTCTCGTGAAACCTCGTAATAAGACGGTTTCAACAGTGAAGTCAAGTTTGATTTCAGGGCACGAAGTGCGGCTCCTGCGCCTCCACCTCGACCTCCTTGCGCAGTGCCCGGAAGGTGACATGGTGGGTGAACATGAAGTAGATCCCGATCGCGAAGACCGGTACGATGTCCATAAAATGCAACACCAGGCTGAACGCCCCCGCCTCGGCCTTGGGAACATTGAAGAACTCATGCAGCACGTTGATCACGATGAACTGGAACGACCCGATGTTCCCCGGCGAAATCGGTATCAACAGCAGGAACGAGTTGACAATCACCACGACCACCCCCGCCCAGGCCGGGACCTCCAGCTTGAAGGCCATGATCAACATCACGGCAATCATGACATGAAACAACCAGACCAGCCCGGAATACCACGATACTTCGAGAATGCGCTTGACGCTCTTGAGCGAGGCCATCCCGTTGATCATCGAAGTCGCCCACTGCTCCAGCTTCACGTATAGCTTGGGAAAACGCTTCCGAATTTTCGTCTTGCCGAAATAGACCAGCGCCCGCTGATTGCGCCAGATCAGGAACACGATAATCAGCAGCAACCCCACCGCCAGCGCGGCGTATATCTCCGCCTGCCGAATCCACAACGGAAACTTGAAGATGAACGACGCTGCGTAGACCAGCACGATCAACGAAATCCCGTCAAACAAGACCTCCATCGCCACCGTCGTGAAGCAGAACGTCTTCGACAATCCCTCCTGCTTCGACAGCATCACGATCCGGCCCGCCTGCCCGGTCAGCGCCGGCAGCGACAAGTTGATCATCTGCCCGACGTGAAACAGCGCAAACACCCGCGTCCGCGTGATCGGCCGATAGTCGCGGATCAGCGCCCGCCAGCGCATCCCCTTGGCCCAGTTCATCGCAATCGCGCACAGGAACGATGCCGCCAGATAAAGAACATTGACTCCGGCCAGCGTCTGCCAGAGTTCATGCAAATTGATCTTGTAGAAACTGAGGAACAACAGGCCGATGGCGATCACCACGCCGGCGGCTTTCTTCCAGTCGAAGTTCGCTTTCAATACTCCCGCCTGATTGCAATGCGCTTGGAATTGAGAAGATACCCCCTGCGCCGGCGGGTGTCAATAAAATCGGTGATCACCCGACGCTCAGATCGTCAGCACGTCGCTGCGCCGCACCCACCCCTTCAGCTGATTGGCAAACAGTCCCAGGTAGTAGTCCGCGCGGCTGTCCAGAATCTGAAACAGCAGCCCCTCATGCGCCTCAAACTGCACCTCAAAGTCGGTCCCCGGCCCCGACAGCACATCCGTTTGTTCGACGACCACGACCCCCTCTTCCACCAGATAGTTGCTTTTCAAGGTCCAGATCATCGCCCCGACGCAGATCGCCGTCACCACCCCCAGCGTGATCAGCCAGCCCGTCGGCGACCGCTGCAATTTCCCCGTCCGCTTCAGCGTCAGCAGCAAAAACAGCCCGCCGAAGGCCAGCAGGCTGATCAAAAAGTACTGGTTCGGCGACAGCGTATTCAGCACCGAGCCGATCTGCGACTGGAACAGTGCCTTGTCCGAGGCTTCGATCTTGTCGACGGTAAACAACTGCGCGAACTGGAGATTGGCCTTGATGTCCTCATCCTCCGGCGCCAGCCGTTGCGCCCGGCGGAAATTTGCGATGGCGTGCCCGAGCCGCCCCGACTTGTAGTACGCGCAACCGGCATTGTAGTAAAGCTGCGGCGAGGCGTAGCCGCGATCGATGATCTGCTGCAGCGACTGCGCCGACTCGGAAAATTTCCCCTGGTCGTAAAGACTGATCGCGGCGCGAAAATCCTCTTCCACGCTGGCGCGCGCTGCGCTGACGCCGAGGGTAAGCAGAAGGACAATCACGATCCGCTTCAACGCGTCTTCTCCAGGTCGATGATCAACTGTCGGGCCTCCTCCCACATCCGCTGCATCTGCGCCGCTCGCGCGCCGCCCGGCGCAAAACGGCCGAAGTCGCATTGCTCCAACAAGCTCAGCATCTTCTCGATCAGCGTGTCGTTCTCCTTGCCGGCGGCAAATGCCTTGATCTGGTCGGCCGTCAATCCGAATCCCGGCAAATTATAGCGATCAGCAAAATAATCAATCAGAGATCGGCTGATTTCGGTATAAAACGCGTCCGCCGCGTTTCCGTTCAGATGCTCCTTGGCCTTCGCCAACCGGCCCTCGGCCATCTTGCGCGCCTGTTTCAAACGCCGGAATCCCTGGTCCGACTCCAGCTTCTCCCGCCGCCGCTGCTGCTGCGCAATCACCACGTACGCCGCAATCGGCAACGCATACAATAAGGCAAACAGCGGGCTCATCACCAGCGGCTTGCTCCGCCGCGAATTCAAATTGCCCACTTCCGACTTGAGATAGCGGATATCCTTCGCTCCCGCTGTCGGATCGATCCGGTTGCTCTGCAAGTTCTGCATCTGCGACGTGAACCGGTCCGTCGAGGGCGCCACCTCCAGCCGCACCGGGTCGGTGCTGATGATCTTGTACGCGCGCGCTGCCGGATCGAAGTACGAGAGACTCACCGAGGGCAGCACGTAGGCCCCCGCTCGCTTCGGGATAAACACCTGCTCGTACGTCTTGGTCCCGCCAATCCGGTAATTCACGCGCTCGACATTCTCCGAATCACCCGCCTGATAGGAACGAAAATCCGCCAACTGCGGCGGCTCCGGCAGCGTCACCGTCTTGATGTTGCCCGTGCCGGAAATCTTGATCGTCATCGTCACCGGCTCGTTCGCCTCAACCTTGGTCTTGTCTACCGTGGCGCTGATCCGGTACTGCCCGACTGCCCCGGAAAAATCGGCCGGCTTGCCGGCCTCCGGCAGCGGCAGCACCACGACCTTGAGCGGCTCGGAAGTCAGCTTCACCGACTTGGTTTGGCCGAACATCCCGAAATCGTCGAAGATTGAAAAGGGATCGCGATTGCGCCGGCGCTCCTGCACCAGACAGGTGATTTCCGCCGCGCCGATCGTCTGCACTCCCGGTCCCGTCGGGAACAAGGCTGTCTTGAGTTCCTGGACGCGGTAATCGCGGCCATTGACCGTCTGAAAATCGGTCTTCTGCTGCCCCAGGTCCTCCACCCAGAAACCCGTCTTGTCGGGCGGTTTGTAGTCGGGATTCTGCAACAACTCGATCGCATTGTAAAACCGCAGGGCTAGCGTGGTTTGCTCGTTGACGTAAACCGTATCGCGATCCAGACTGGTGCGAACAAACAGATCGTCCCGTGAAATCCCCGTCTGCTGCTGCTGCTGCTGTTGCTGTTGCCGCCGCTGCGCATTCGGGTCGCTCGTTCGCGCCTGTTGCGTCGCCCGCGCCGGAAACACCTGTACGACCTGCGTCTCGGTCGTATAGCGGACACCGTCAATATCGAGCGCAAACGCCGGGATCACCAGCCGCCCGCTCTTGTTCGGCGCCAGCCGGAACACATACCGCTTCGACTGCTGCGATTGCCCATTCACCCAGGTGAAACTTTGGCTGGTGCCGGAAGAGTAGACATTGAAGTCCTGCAGATCGGCCAACTGGATGTTCGGGTAACGGCTGACCTCGCCTGAGATCTCGATCGTATACTCGACCGTCTCATCCTGCGTCATCTGGCTCTTGTCGATCCGAGAGGCAACATTCGCCTTTCCAGCCCACACGAGCCCGGCCGCAAGACCCAGCCACGCAACTACTGCGATGACTTTCCACCTCATAGCGCCTACCAATCCTTGCCGGAGGGATATGCCGGAATGCCCATCCGTTGTCGGGTAACCTTCTTCTGCATATCCTTCTCGTCATTGTTGATCGCCCGCAGAATCCGCATCGCATCCTCCTTGCTCATCTTCTGCTGATCGGGCGCCTGCTGCTGCTTCTCGTCGCCCTGCTTCTGCGCGCCTCCCTCCTGCTGCTGCTGATCCTGATCTTCCCCGCTTTCACCCTGCTGCTGCTGTTGCTGCTGTTGTTGTTGCTGCTGTTGCTCCTGTTGTTCGTTTCCACCTTGCTGCTGCTGTTGCTGTTGCTGCTGCTGATCCTGCTGTTTCTGATCCTGCTGCTGTTGGTCCTGCTGCTGGTTCTGATCCTGTTGCTGCTGTTGATCCTGCTCTTGCTGCTGGTTCTGTTGATTCTGCTGCTGCTGTTGTTGTTGCTGCGCCTGGTCCTTCAGCTTCTTGCGCGCCAATTCAAGGTTGTATTTCGCCTCCGCATCTTCCGAATTCAACTCCAGCGCATGTTTGTACGCCGTGATGGCCTCCGCGTATCGCTCCGCCCGAAAGAAACTGTTGCCGAGATTGTAGTACGCGTCCGCCTGCAACTTCTCGTCCTGCGTCTCCAGCGCCTTGGTAAAACGCTTCACCGCATCCTCAAAGCCCGTCTGGCCGTACAACGCCGTGCCGATGTTGAACTCGATCAGCGGATCTTGCGGCTTCTCAATCTCCGCCTCGCGGTACGACTTCAGCGCGTTCTCGTAGTCCTGCTTCTGCGCCGCCTCATTACCGCGCTTAACCAGTTTGCGGTAATCCGCCCGCGCGCTGCCCGTTGTCGTTAGGACCAGGAGTGCCAGGGCTAGACTAAGCAGTCGCATCATTCGTACCTCCGTTGTTCTTGCGCCGCCGCCGCTCCGACAACAGCGCCTCCGCCGCCAGCAGCACGATCGCCCCGGGCAGAAGGTACTGGAACCGATCCTCGTACTGCGTCATCAGAATATCGTGCAATTCCTTCTTCTGCATGCTCGCGATCTCCTGATAGATCTCATCCAGTGCTATTTCGCCTTGCGCCGCATGATAGTACCGTCCGTCGGTCTCGGCGGCGACACGCTGCAAGGTTGCTTCATCCAGCCGCGTCAGCACCAGCTCGCCCGCTTCATCCTTCTTGTAACCGACCATTTCGCCCCGCGCATTGCGAATCGGTATCGGCTCACCCTCCGGCCGCCCGATCCCAATTGTGTAAATCCGCACTCCGGCCAGCTTGGCGTCCTGCACTGCGCGATCCAGCCCCTCGCCGAAATCTTCGCCGTCGGTGATCACGATCATCACCTTGTTCTTCCGCTCCTTGCTGACGAACCCGCCCGTCGCCGTGGTGATCGCCTCGGCCAGATTCGTCCCCGGATACGGAATCAGATCGGTGCTCAGCACATCGACAAACAACTCCGCCGCCGAATAGTCCAACGTTAGCGGACACTGGATGAACGCTCCGCCCGCGAAGGCCGTCAGCCCGACCCGGTCCCCCTGCAAGCGCGAAATCAACCCCCGCACCTCCTGCTTGGCGCGATCCAGCCGGTTCGGCTTCATGTCCTCCGCCAGCATCGAGGCCGAGCAGTCTACGACAATCATGACATCCTGACCTTCGCGCTTCAAGACCTCCATGTGCGTCCCGAACTGCGGCCGCGCCAGACACAGCACCAACAGGATCATCCCCAAAAAGAGAAACGCCATCTTGTAATGCCGGCGGCGCGGCGAATAATTCTGAATCAAATTCCCCAGCAGCCCGCGGTCGGCAAACGTCTCCAGCAGCCGCTTCTTCTTGCGCGCGCTCCACCAGAAAAACAACGCCAGCGCGGCGATGATCAGCAGTCCCCAGAAATACTCCGGCGCGGCAAATCGCATCTCGTCCTCGATCTACTCCATTATACGGTTCATACGGCCGCGCGCCTTACGGCAGTCTCCGGAACACTGTCTCGCGCAGCAATAATTCCAAGCCCAGCAGCACGCCCGCGATCAGCAGGACATACGGGAAGAACTGGTCGAACTGCAGATACTCCTTCACCTTGAACTTCGTCTTCTCCAGTTCGGAAATCTGCTGATAGATGTTCTTGAGCATGTCTTCCGAGCGCGCCTGGAAGTACTTGCCGCCAGTGGTCTCCGCGACCTTCGTCAACTGCTTCTCGTCCAGTTCGTGATCGATCTGCACGTACCGCTTCCCGAAGATCGGGTCTTCAATCGGCACCAGCGCCTTCCCTGGCCGTCCGGCACCGATCGTATAAATGCGAATCCCCAGCGACTTGGCGATATCGGCCGCCGTCAAGGGATCGATCTCTCCCGCATTGTTGACACCATCGGTCAGCAGGATGATGATCCGCGACTTCGCCTTGGAATCGCGCAGCCGGTTGACCGCGTTGGCAATGCCCATCCCGATCGCCGTGCCGTCATCGACCATCCCGAAGTCCACCTGATCGACAAAGTTCACCAGTACACCGTAATCCAGCGTCAACGGACATTGCGTGAACGACTGCCGCGCAAACACCACCAGCCCGACCCGGTCGTTCTGCCGCCCGCGGATGAAATCCTTGATCACTTCCTTGGCCACCGTCAACCGGTTCTGCGGCTTGAAATCCTCCGCCTTCATCGACCCGGACACGTCCAGCGCCAGCATGATGTCGATCCCCTCGGCGGTAATCTCGGTCGTCTTCTTCCCGGACTGCGGCCGTGCCAGCGCGATCACCAGCGCCGCCAGCACCAGCAATCGCAGCACCTGCAGGATCCGCCGGTTGCGCGCCTTGTTTGACTTGCGGATACTCCGCAGCAGCGTGATATCTGAGAACTTGATCGCTGCCTCCCGCCGCCGTCGAAACATGAAGTAGGCGACCAGCGGCAGAAGCAACAGCAGCCACAGAAATTGCGGATGCGCAAACTGGAACATCAGCCGGCGGCCTCCGCCTGCGGCGCCGAAGTGTACGGCAACGACCGCGTCTGCAGCACAAAATCGTACGCCATCTGGTAGTGCCGTTCAATATCCGCCTGCGTCGGATCGTACTTGGCAAACTTCACCAAGTCGCATTCCTCAAGTAGCCTGTGGATCGCCTCTTCTTCGACTTTGTCCAGCGCCAGCCCCCGGAATTCCCCGATGATCTCGTGCGTCGTTCGCTCCAATGCCGAAATTCCATAGCGTCGCTCGAGATACTTGCGAAACACCTCCGACAGCCGCAAGTAGTACGGCTTGTACAGCCCCTTCGCGATCAAATCGGAATTGCGCAGCGCCTGCAATTCCGCCAGCGCGATCTCCCACGGCAACCGGTTGTCCACCGCCTCCCGCCCCAGATCGATCGGCTTGCCCGCGCGGCGATAAAAGTACAGGAACAACAACACCCCCAACGCCACCGCCGCCGCCGTGATCAGCACCCACAGCGGGATCCGGCCTTCGTAGTCCTTCGGCCCGCGCAGCGGCTTGATGTCCTCGCCCTCTTCTCCCTTCAACAGCGAATTGACCTTGATCGCAATCGGGTCGGTCGCAATCGTCTTGCTCTCGCCCGCCCGGTCCTGGTATCGAATCGTAATCGGCGGAATCTGATAGTCGCCGGTCGTGAAGGTCGTGATTTCGTACGACTCGGTGCTCACCCGCATCCCACCGCTGACTTCACTCTTCCGGGGCGTGTAGTCCTTGATTTCAAACATCCCCAGGTTCGTTCCGACCGCCAATGAGTCCACCAGTAACGACGTATCGGCGCTGATCTTCACCGTGTAGCGCACGTGATCGCCGATCGTAATTGACTGCTTGTCGATCGTCGACTCGACCGTAATCCGGTCCTGCCCGCGTACCGGCGCCGACAGCATCAGCCCGGCAAGGATGATTAGACTATAAACTGGCCGCATTTCTCTTATAGATGTAAGTTCGCTCGCTGCTATCGGCGGCATGGTAGTTCGCCTCCAGCGCTTCCCGCCATTCCGGATAAACCTGATAGTCGACGATGACCAACTCCGGCCGCCGCGCTGCCAAAGCGGAATTAATCGCGGCCGTCGTCAACAAGTGCATCTGTTCAAATTCTGCCGCGGAAATCTTCAGGGGAAAATGAAATCCGACATGCTCCGATCCCGGCAACTGCGGCCGCATCGCCAGCGCCGCATAGCCTGCCCACTCCGACAGCACCGTGTCATTCGGTTGCGACTGCGACTCAATCTTGCCGACCACCGCTTTCAACTGCGTCCATTCAAATCGCTGGTCCTGCTCACGCGGCGAAACAATAAACAGCACCACAAACGGCAACAATCCGACCAGATACAGCATCCCCGCCGATCGCAGAATCAGCCGCAGTTTGGCCTCCCGCAGCACGAACGCCGCGCACGGAACCGTCAGGAGCGCCAAATAGGGGATCGTCTGCTGAAAATATTGCAGGTGCACCGGCGTCGGCACGAGATAGACCAGCGCCAGGACCAGCGCCACCACTCCCGCCGGCTTCAACCAGTCCGGCGCTTGCTCCAGTTTCTGCCGAATCAGCAGCCATGAGGCCAACGCGGCGCCCAGAAGCAGAATCGTTTGTGGCAAGGCCAGGAACTTCCCGAGCACGGTGAGCTTGTGCAGTACGAGCGCCGAAAACGGCTCGATCGGCTCTCGCTGCAGGTGAAACCCCAGATTGTTGAAGAAGAACTGGGTCGGTGCGCTGATGGCGATCCACAGCGCCGGAAGCGTCGGCAGCGCTATTCCGGCAATTGCCGCCACTGTCAACTTCCCTGTCGCTGCACCCTGCCTTCGCCCGCGCGTAACCAGGTAGTAAAGCAACACCGGCAAGAGCACCAGCATCACTGACCGCAGATTCGCTGCCAGCGCCGTCAGCGCCATAATCCAAAACACCCGCCCGTATCCAGGTTTCTCATCGCCCCGGACAAACGTCAGATAAAACGCCGCAAAGATCAGCAGATCGATAAACGCATACGGCTTGAACACACTATGCCAGGTCAACGCCAGCCCGTTGATCGCCACCAGCGCCGCCGTCACAACGGCCGCTTCGCGATTTCCGCTCGTCTTCGCCACGAAGCGATAGCACAACGCCGTCAATCCCAGGCTCGCTACGACCGCCAGCACGCGCAACAGCTGCAACGATTCCATTCCCCAACCGCCCAGCGGCGCAAAGATCAGCGGAAACAGCGGTGACTGCGGATAGAAAAAATCAATGTGCGGCACCAGACCGTCACTGACACGCTGCGCCGCCGCCAAATAAAACCCTTCGTCGGCATCCACCACCCGCGTGAACGCAAACACCAGCGCCACCGCTGCCTGCGCCGCCAGTATCCACACCAGCCCTCGGTGTTCGCGCGCCCAACCCATCTACCGGAACCTCCGCTCGCGCATCTTGAAGAACTTCGTCAGCGGAAGGAAATAGTCGTGACCGGTCGTCAACTGCACGAAGTCGATATTCATCCGCCGGAACGCCTTCTCCAACTCCGTCGACAACTCCGTCGCCTGCAATCCAAACTGGCGGCGAAAATCGGAATCGGACGTGTCGATCGCGATGATCTCGCCCGTCTCGGCGTCCTCGAAGTCGATCAGCCCGAAATCCTCCATCCGCGCCTCGCGTTCGTCGCCGATCTTGATCGCCACCACGTCGTGCTTGCGATTGGCAATGATCAGATCGCTGGCGTAACCGGAGCTCAGAAAATCGCTCACCAAAAATACTACCGACTTACGCTTGATCACGCGGTTGAGATACTCCAGTGCGTTGCCGATATTCGTCGACCGCCCCACCGGCTTGAAATACAGGATTTCCCGTATCAGCCGCAGCACGTGCCCCCGCCCCTTGCGCGGCGCGATGTACTTCTCCACTTCATCCGTGAAGATGATCATCCCGACTTTGTCGTTGTTCCGGATCGCGGAGAACGCCAGCAATCCGCAAATCTCCGCCGCCATCTCGTCCTTGCGCTGCGTGCGCGTCCCGAATTGCCCCGAGGACGACGCGTCCACCAGCAGCATCACGGACATCTCCCGCTCTTCGCGGTACTTCTTGATGAACGGCACCCCGGTGCGCGCCGTGACGTTCCAGTCGATCAGCCGCACGTCGTCGCCCGGCTGGTACTCGCGCACCTCCTCGAATTCCATCCCCTGGCCGCGAAAGGTCGAATGATATTCCCCCGCAAATACGTCGTTGACGGCCCGGCGCGTGGTGATCTCGATGCGACGAATCTTCTTGAGAATCTCGGACGGCAGCACGCCTACGGTACCTCAACCTCGTTGAAGATCTTGGTCACGATCGCCTCGGAATCCACCTCCTCGGCCTCGGCCTCGTACGTCAGGATTACCCGGTGCCGCAACACATCCATCCCGATTGTCTTCACGTCGTCCGGCGTGATATAGCCGCGCCCGCGCATAAAAGCGTGCGCCTTCGAAGCCAGCGTCAGATTAATCGTCGCGCGCGGCGAGGCGCCGTAATCGATCAGCCCCTTGATATTGAGATTGTAGGCTTCCGGATTCCGCGTCGCGAACACCACGTTGACGATGTATTCCTTCACTTTGTCGTCGACGTAAATCTTGTTCATCACCGACCGCGCTGAAATCAGATCTTGGGGACTGATTACGGGATTGACCTCGAAAGTCGCGCCCACCGTCATGCGGTTGAGAATCTCCAGTTCTTCGGCTTTGGACGGATAGGTCACCTTCAGCTTGAACATGAACCGGTCGACCTGCGCCTCCGGCAACGGATAGGTCCCCTCCTGCTCGATCGGATTTTGAGTCGCCATGACCAAGAACGGCTTCGGCAGCGGATGCGTGGTGTCGGCGATCGTCACCTGCCGCTCCTGCATCGCCTCCAAGAGCGCCGACTGCACCTTTGCCGGTGCGCGGTTGATTTCATCCGCCAGAATCATGTTGGCGAAGATCGGTCCCTTCTTGACCGAGAATTTGCCGTCCGCCTGCGAATAAATCATCGTCCCGATCAGATCGGCCGGCAGTAAGTCGGGCGTAAACTGCAGCCGCTGGAAATCAGCCTTGATCGCCTGACACAGCGTCTTAATCGCCAGCGTCTTGGCCAACCCCGGCACCCCCTCGACCAGGATATGCCCATCCGCCAGCAGCGCCATGATCATCCGATCGATCAAATACTCCTGACCGACAATGACCCGTCCGACCTCACTCTTGAGCCGAAGCACGAACTCGTAGTTGCGCTCGACTTCGGCCTGAATTTGTCTGATGTCTTGATCCACCTCTTTATCTCCCAAACTGGCTGTTTATTTCGAACAATTTGTACGACTTCATTTTACAAGCAGTTCCACGATTTTTTGCGCGCGCGCCGCCGCCGCCCGTCCCTTCTGCACATCAACCTTGCCCGTCCCGAACTTCACTTCCTCGCAGAAGGCAAACAGCTCCTTCACCGTCCCGCGCAGCTCACCGTCCAGCCCCCGCTCCTCCATCCAGCGTTGTACGTCCGCAAAGGTGTACCCGCTCAACTTTGCCTCATGTTTGTTCTCCAGAAGCGTGATGACAAATCTGCTCACTTGGCCGGAAAACTGGCGAAAATCCTCTCGATCAGCCAGTTTCATGATCCCCGCGAACTCACCCGCGGCAATATCCTTCCAGTCAGGCGCGACTTCCGGACTCTCCGATTTACGTCGCCGCGAATAGACGAAACCTACTCCTGCGATCACCAAAACTGCGCCGATCCCAACATATAGAAACAGTAGGCCACTCCCTCCACTTCTGGATGGTCGTGGTTGTTCAATCGTGACTGTAATCGGCTCAGAACTGAGGGTATCAGCACCTTCTGCCGTGGCAAATTCTACTTGGAAAGCCGGGATGGTCACTTCTCCGCTTCTCGCCGGAATAAGTGTATACGTATAGCGCCGAAGCACTTGCTCGCCTTGCCGCTCAACACTGCTTCCCGATCCACCCATCCGAAAGCTCACCATCTCCGGCGGTGGCAACGGCTTGGTCTTGACTCCCGCACTGTCGACAGTCACCTCGAGCGTCAGCTCGATCACATCTTCGAACGCCAACTGCACCTTGTCAACCCGCGCCTTGAATCCTATCTCCCCGGATGCGACTCCGGTCGTCAGAACCATCGCTACAATTAAGGTGATTAGTGTTCTTCCCATCATACTTGATCTACTACACATCAACCTGATACTGTTTCCCAACTTAACACTATTTAACACCGGCCGCCGCCAATGCGACCAATGCCGGCACCATCAATACCTTTAGCACTACTGATACCCGCCCAGCAAAACCAACTGGGTCTCGACGCAAATACAGGATAAATAATATCGCCAACGGCAGGTCCACTCCAATGATCACAATCGTCAAATATGTTATCGATCGATTCAAAGCGCCATCGGCTGCGACGCTCGCCAGTACCACCAGCAATCCGATCAAACTCGCGATCAGCCGCGCCCGCCCCGCCCCGAATCTGATTGGCACCGTCGTCCGGCTCAGGACCCGATCGCCGGCAATATCCTCAATATCCTTGACGATCTCGCGCATTAAGTTGAATAGGAATGTCAGCGTGATCGCCGCCAGGACTGCCGACCAGTCAACCGAACCGGCGTTCTTCTGCCACGTCGGCAACAGGAAGACTGATGCACAGAGCGCGGCCACAACGATGTTGCTCACCAACAATCGCGATGAAAGAGCCTTGGCATAAAGCATCAGTACCAGCGCAACCGCAACATAATAGCTGAATAGTCTGGTGCCGCCGGCCAACGCAACTCCGAGCCCAACAACGAGCATCCCCTGCGCGATCATCCACGCTTCCTTCACCGTCACCGCCCCCGACGGCAATGCGCGTTGCGGCCGATTCATGCGATCGGCGCCTTGGTCGAAGATATCATTGATCACGTACCCGAATGATACCAGGAAAAACACCGCGGCAGCTTCGAGGCGCGGCAGCTCCAACCGCCCGTGCGCTACAGCCGCGGCAGCCACCAGTGATAATGCAGCGACCAATCCGTTCAGTGGTCGGATGAGCTTGATTCCGGCAATGATCTTGTTCACAACGCTGTATCGAATCCGAAGTGAACCATTAGTCTATCAAATTGTTTGGACTCCCCCAACGTGAAATCGAGCCGGAACCACCCCAGCGATGTCCGCAGCGACGTCCCCGCGCCGAATCCGGTGAGTCGCAGCTCGTCCGAGGCCGTCCGCAGCCAACCATTGTCGCAAAACACGCGGAGGATCGCATCATCACCCGCAAGATACTGCAGTTCGGTCGCGCCGACCGCACCCTCGCGCGCCAGGAACGCTTTCTCGCGATACCCCCGCAGCGTTGCCACGCCGCCGATTTCAAGAAATTGTTCGAGTGGAATCGGCGTGAAGTCGGATTTTACCTGAAACAACAACCCGTGCTGGTACAGCATGAACCCGCCTCCCACCGCCAGCCAGCCCGACCCGTCAATCACCAACCGCGTCGAATAGCCGGTCCTGACACCGTCACCTTCCGCAAACGACTTGCGATACGCAGTGGCGAACTCAGTGCTGACGCGCACCGCACTCGCGCGCACGGCAGCCGGATCGCGGCCGTCAAAAGCCGTCGTCAGAGCCGCCTCCACAATTCGTGCCGACGGCGCCGTTCGTCCTTCATCCGGCGTAATCTTGTGCCAGCTCAAGCGGCCGCCAAGCCGCCAGTCGAGACCGAGATGATAGTCGATCAGAAGCGCCGCTCGCGTGCTTACGAAGTTCGAGTCGCGATCGACCTGTGCCGCGGCAACTCCAACGTCAAATTCCGTTCCGCCGACATACGGTAGCCCCGCCGTTAGCGCCAACTCGCGCGATGCGGCATTGCGGCGCGACCACCCCCAGCCGACCCGCTCACCATACCCCAGCACATTGAGGATTTCCAGGTTAGCCTGGCCCGCGGGCTTGTTTTCCGGATCGAGCGTCAGAACTCCTTCCAGCGCAAAATTCCGCCTCTCCCGTACCGGAAAGGCGATATCAGCGCGATTTCCATGCAGATCATGCGCGACCTGCGGCTCGCTTGCGCTTGCGACAAAATCAAGTCGACGCAGAGCCTGGGTCGACGCCTCGACGGCACTCTCCCGGTAAGGCGCCCCCGGCTTCAACTGAACGCGGCGCAACAACGTGTTCGGGTGGCTCGCCACTGTGCCCGGAAAAGTGATCTTGCCGACCGGCAGCCGCGGACCGGCTATCGCCGAAAACCGCAACTGCGCCCGTCCCTGCGCAATCGCAATCTCGACCAGTTGAATACTGGCAAATGGATATCCCGAATCCGCATATGCCGCCACCGCCCCCAAGCCAATCTTCTCGATGAGCGCGGCCGACAGCGGCTCATTCTTGCTGAATCCATCCAATCGCAGATACGCCGAATCGATTCCGCTGACGATCGCATCGCTCAGGCGATAGCGCCTGCCTTCGTCAATCACGACGATGCTATCTTCTGTGGCACTCAACTCGACTTCTGCTTCGAAGAAGCCTGCCTCAGTGTAGTTCGCCGCAATCGCCCGCAGAAGTTCTTCTGCATTCGCCGCGCGCGCCGCCAACTCCCCGAGTGCCCGCGCATCGAAGTGGTGGTTCCCCGTGAACCGCAGCCCGCTCGCGGTCGCGGTCAACACCAAAACCAGCGCGATCGTCCCGAGCGTCCTCATTCAAACCTCGACACCAGTTCGCTGCGCAGGAAGTACCGATTTGGCTCCCCCTCGCGCAGCTCGCAATTTCCCAACACCTTGAACACAAAGGTCTCCGACAGCTTGATATCAACCTTGATCCGCCCGCCATAATGCGTGCCCGTCGGGAAACCCTCCGCCATCTGCAGCAAGATCACTCGATCGTTGTTCTCGCTCACCTGCAGGCCGAAGATTGCCGCTTCAATTCTCCCCGCGGCACCGAGGTTGCAGTTCAGTCCGGGCGCGATGCGCCAACTGGTCGACTCCAAGTCCAACGAATCGGCGTGCTCGTGCGCGAACGTCGCGGCCACCACATACTCAAACTTCCCGGCATAGCGCGTTCCTCCCAGTTCAATCCGGCGCTCGCTCAGAAACAGATTGAGTCGTCCCCTCTCGCGCCAGGTCCGACTGCGTCCAATCGCCGCAGCCGAAACCAGACCCCACTCGCCGATGGCCTGGTTCAACCCCGCCCGCACCTCTTCGCTCTCCCGCCGTCCCGGGAACGCCAGATCCAGCCGGTTCACGTCGCGATTGCGCGTATATGACACTTCTGTCCGCAGTCCGATCCCGCGATCATAGCGCTGCAGACGATAGTTGTCGTTGCGCTGCGAGTACGTCTCGGCATTGTCAAACAACCGCACCGGCGGCACGAGCCAGTCCCAGCCAAAACCGGCGTCGGCAGCGCCGATCTCGCGCAAATTGACCTCGTAGCGCACGCTGACGCCGCTCGTCGCGGCACTGCGCAGAAACTTGTCCAACCGCACCTCCAGCGCGCAGCGTTTCTCCGCGTCGATGCTCTGCCTCGCGGTACCGACTTGTTCGGTCACCAGGATGTAGTCTCCCCGTGCCTGCGGAACGTAAACCGAG
The DNA here is from genome assembly GCA_020853795.1 of Candidatus Zixiibacteriota bacterium. NCBI lineage: Bacteria > Pseudomonadati > Candidatus Zixiibacteriota > Candidatus Zixiibacteriota bacterium. The sequence goes on along the minus strand of JADYYF010000145.1, from coordinate 2,994 downwards.
TCGATCAGGACGTAATCCCCCTCGCCGTCATCCACCTTCAAGTACGTCTGATTCGATTGCGACACGCCGCGGCGATTCAATCGATAGTTGGCGGTCAAGTCGATCCCGCCCGCCAACGCTGGCGCCAGCAAATCAACCATGCCTGTTTGATAATCTTGACGTGCAGATCCGCCGCGGTAGCGGTTGGCGCTCGCCGTGGCATTGATGCGCCTGTTCCCGCCCAGAGGCCGCGCGACCTGAGCGATGACACTCCGTTTTGAATCGCTCACCCGCCAGCGCCCCGCATTCTCCCAGTTTTCGCGCAATCGCCCCGTCAGCGTCACACCGCCATATTCTCCGCCCGCTTCAATCTCGCGTTTGCTCACGGTCATGGCCGCGGCGCCGTCGGCCTGACTCCGTTGTTGATCATACTCGCCGCGCGCCAACAGCACGACCGGCAACTTGATGGTGCGCACATCCGGCTTGATCCGAATCAGCTTGCGCTCGAGCCCATCTTCTTCCGCTGCCGCTGCGTCGATCGCGACATTCGCTGCCAGGTTCAGCCGTCCGCTGCTGCTGAAGCGCAGGCCGGCGCGCTCCGACCGAAACCCCGCACCTTCCCGCGTGATTCCACCCAGCAGTTCGCCGGAAAGAGTCGAATCCGGCCGCAGGGTCACCGCTGCATCGTAGCGATTGCGATCGCGTTGACGGCTCGACGAACGCTGCCACACGTAATCGTCATCAACCTGATCCATCCGGCTGAAACGATAGAACTGCGCCGGAAGATACTCAGCCGCAATCTGCGCCGTCACGACCCGATTCCGCTGCCGATACTCCAACTGCCCGAATCCAGCCGCTTGCGCATTATCGTGATCATCCCGCGCCGAAAACCGATTGCGATCATAGTTCGAGTATGCCAACTCCCCGGCCAACATTAGGTCCGAAGTCAGCGCGATTGATCCGGCGGTCGCCACCGCCTGTGCCGCCTCCGGCAGCGGCAACCGACGTACCGGCGCGTACCGCCCCAATCCCGCGCCGACATACTCGTACCGGCCGCTGCCCAGGTACAGATAGTCACCCCCCTCGGTCTCGCTGAACGCCACTCGATAATCACCGTTGCCCTCCCCGACATACTCGTAGCGGACACCGCCGGCAGTGTCCGTCTCGACACGATAATCACCGGCACCCGCCCCAACCAGCGTCGCACCGGAAACCACTGCGGCGGCGGGATCATCACCGGCCGAAGTCAGGGCGGCGATGTCGCCCTCGGTCAGATCAAAGTCCAACGGGTCATTGCGGGCGCCGATAACACCGGCATAGCCGAATGCCAGTATGTTTGCACTGTCGCCGTCCGTCACCTGGGCGCCGCCGGTGAACATCGTCTTGCGATATTCAAGCCGCTGAAATTCAAATTCCACCCGCACCCGATCACCGGTATCGAGCACGCGCCGTCCGGTGAAAAACAACTCGCCGCGCAAATAGTCGATGTAATAATCCTGGTCGCGCCCCCGCTGCAGCTTGATGCCGTTCAGCCACACGACGTCCGAGTTCTCCACTACGGCAACCCCCGGATTGCCGCTCCGGTCGCGGAGGCGGTACGGCCCGTAATTGCCGTCCTCCGTCGTGAATTGATTGTCGAGGAAATTCCCTTGTGGCACCGATACCGAGGCTTCCGTCCTGACCCGCCGTTGCCGGTACTCCAATTCCAAACCTTGGACCCGACGCTCCAACGTCAGAAATCGAAACCGGTCCCGGCGCAGCGGGAAGCTCCCGAACACCGAGTGCAGGCGCGGCGATTCCACCTCCAGGTAGACATTCTCCAGCTCCGAAAATCGCCGCGTCACCAGCCGGCTATCGCGCAGGCCGCGGTCGGAAAAACTCCCGCGCACCAACACCCCCGGTGCAATTTCGCCCGTGACGCTCATGGTCAATCCTTGCGAAAGATTCGAGCGCCCGCGATCGGAGACGTCGGCATAAAAGCTCTTGCTGCCGGAGACCTGCAGCTTGCTCGGCGACCGTGACGGCGCTTGCGCGGTCGGCGTCTGCGGCGATGGCGCTTGCGCCAGCGCACCGGTCGTGCCGTATTCGCGCAAAGCCAACGCGCGTCCGATCAGACTGTAATCGCGACCGAGCACGGCCGTCGCCGAGTCGCACCCGGTCCTGCCCGCAAGCAGGCATGAACGACCATCACTTACTACATAGTCAATTCCCACCCGCAGCGTGTCGTCACCGCAGGCAATGATGGCCCGCAGCGTCTCGCCGGCGCCAATTTCCAAACAACTACCGGCGGTGAGTGCAATCTTGCGCTCCACGACTAAACCGGAGCGTTCTTGAGCAATGAGAGGTAAGGCGCAGATGGCGATGAGGCCGATTACCGGCCCGATCCGCGCGGCTCGGTAAAGATCACGGCAGGGCTGCCGCGATTTCATATATCACGATGCGATTGTTGCCGGTGTCGCATACGAAGATCTTCCCGTCGGCGCGTACTGCCAGTCCCGTCGGGTTGGCGAAGTTCAGCCCGCCGCCGCCGCTACTGCCCGTCGCCGCGATCACGCTCCCGTCTCGCCCCAGCACTACCAGTTCGTTGCGCTCCTTGTCGGTGGCAATCAACTGCTCCGATTGCGGCTCGAAGTCGCCCAACTCGCCGACCCCGGACAGCGCGATTTTGCCGTCCGGATTGCCGAAACTATCGAAGATGTAAATCGTGTTGCGATCGCGGTCGTAAACGTAAACATCGCCGGCCGCCGTCAGCCGGATCAACGCGCAGTGGGCAAACCCGCCGGCCGGAAACAACTCCTGCTGGCGCGCGTAATCCTTGTCCAGAACAATCACCTTAAGATTGTCCGGATCAACCAGGTACATGTTGCCGAACCGTGAGTACGCCAGCGCGGCGATCTTGCCGAGCAGTTGCAGGTCGGGATTGTAGTTGAAACGCAGCTCGTCCGAGAACACCAGATTGTAGTCCGACCGTATGATGCGGCTGTTACCTTGGTCGAGAATAAAGAAATTGACCCC
>JADYYF010000144.1 GCA_020853795.1 Candidatus Zixiibacteriota bacterium | reverse complement strand
TGTACCAGCAAATCGAAAAAGCGGGCACCGGCGGCGGGCTCTCGCGCAAGATGTTCGCCGAGTTTCTCGATCAGGCCGGACAAATCTATGCGCGCCCGATTTACGAGTTGTCGGCCGGGCTCTACGAGCAGGCCGCCCAACTCTGGAGCGAAATTGCTTCCGCCGCCAAAACCGGCAAGCTCAACGGCGCCGCCGGCAGATTAGAGGAAATCTACCAGATCGAGTCGCGCGCCGTGTCGATCTTCAGCGCGTTTGAGGACGAGGACCTTTAAGCTCCCCGTTTGCCCCAACCATCACCCAACCGCTTCAGGAAACTCCGCCCCTCCACAATAATCGCCACGAAGTCGCCGCGGCGGAAGTTGTAGAGCTCGCGCACCTCGCCGCCGCCGACACGAGCGTAGAGCACGAGCAGGACGGTGTTCTCCACTGCCCCGGAGGCGGCCGCCGATATCGCCGCGCCTTTCATGCCCAGCGCCGGAATCAACAGCCAGCAGCCCAGCGCCATCAGCGCCAGCATCACTGAGGTCAAGATCGTTTTGACGTGCGGATACCCGCGCCCAAGCAAATGCGAAGTGAGAATGCCGTTGACACCCCGAAAGACCGCTGCCGTCAACAGGTACAGCAGCGCCGCGTGACCGGCGAGGAATCCGGGACCGAAAATGCCCAGCACCGGCCGCGCTAACAGCGCCACTCCGGCCGCCGTGACCAGCAGCAAAAGCAACATCTGGCGATAGAAGAAGGGCGTCGTTCGCCGCGTCTCATCGTCCGTCTCGCCCGTAGTGCGGGGGTAAAATATGCTGTTGACCGACGAGACGATGATCGTGATCGGCGACGTCAATCCCATCGCGACGGAGTACACGCCGCCCGCCTGGATGCCGGCGAGCGCCGTCACGATGAAAAAGTCGATCCGCGCCGCAAAGTGGCCAATGAGATTGGCGGCGTAGATCCAGCCGCCGTAACCCATCGTTGCCCTCAGCAGCCGCCAGGAGGGCGCCGCCGGTGCGCCGCAGACCGCGCTCATTTGCCGGAGCACCAAGGCAACGGTCAGCGCAAAGGCAGCGACATAGCCCCAGATCACGCTTTGCACTCCGAATGGCAGCGCCAGCACCGCGAGGAGAACGGCCAACAGCACCAGGCCGTTTTGCACCAACACCAGCACGCTGCGCAGGCCGACGCGGCCAATGGCAATCAACAGCTGACACGATGGCTCGTAGATCAGCATCAGCAGTGCCAACGGAATCGCCGGCCCAATCACCACCCACGCCGACGCCGGCACCTGCGCCGACCACAGCGGCCAGGTCAGGCCGGCCAGGCTCAGCAGGGCAAGCAGGAGCATGATCGGAAAAAACAGGAAGTTTCCGCTCAATTGGCGCGGCGAGGCGAGTTGCTTGCCGACGAAATACTGCGAGCTGGTGCCGAGCGCAAGGTGGGCGAAGATGACCATCACTTCGGCACTATTGATCAACAGCGCCACGGCGCCTTTGCCGGCTTCGCCGAACGCGCGGCTGATCAGCACATTGATGGCGAAGACGGCCAGCAGCGCCAGGCCCTGCGTGCCGAGGATCAGCATGGTCGAATCGAAGAAGCGCATGGCGCGGCAAGATAGCGAAATTCTCGGCCAATTCCGCCGCGCCCAACAAAAAAAAACGGCGGCATCGCTGCCGCCGTGGTAAGCCAAAAGCAACCGGCGTTTACGCCCAGTTGTTGCGAATCTGCTTCAGATACTGCTGGCTCTTGCGCAGGCCCAGGCTCGACGCCTTGTACTGCACCGAACTCTCGCTGCGATTCAGCTTCTTGGCAATAAACACGTTCGAGTTCGTCCGATAGAACTTGCGCAGCGTGTTGATCTCCTGCTGCGTCCACACCTTCGTGCGGCCACCGGCGCTCCAACGGCGCGGGGTGTTGGTCGGACGGGCATGCCAGCTGGTACGACGGCGATTGCGCGTGGTTTGGGTTCTGCGTCTGCGATTCATCCTTTGCTCCTTTCAATTAGGAAAGCATTGAAGTTTCTTCGTCCTGAAGTTGACTCTGTCCAAAAGTTTCTTGTTAACAAACCAACATTGAGTTGTATCGGAATCGAGCAGAGTTACTTTAACTTGAAACACACAAATTCGTGGAAATCTTGTCGAATTTCCCACCCATCGCACCCCCGACTCTGACGGCCATCGCACCTTTGGTTCAGAGCTTGACGGCGCTTGGACTTCGGCTGTTCAAAGTTAGAGATCAAAGTCCGCGATAACCGCTATCCCCGCTTCTCGCAGAATGCGACCGGTGCTGTTTCACACGGGAACAGCCGCGCCGATACTGCCGCCGATCCGCGGCCGCAACCGCCCGGAATGAAACAGCGCCACGGCACATTTCCCCTTGGCCGGACTCAAGTTTCGCGCTACATTCGCCGCCATGGCCGTCTACTTCGTCTCCGACTTTCATCTCGGCGAAGCCAACGTCGAGCGCGACCGGCTCAAGCTCGAACGGTTCCGCCGGTTCCGCACGCAGTTTGCCGGCGACCTCGAGCATCTGATCATCCTCGGCGACCTCTACGATTTCTGGTTTGAGTACAAGCACCTCATCCCCAAACGCAATCTCGGCATCCTGCTCGAACTCAAAGCGCTGGCCGAGTCGGGGGTCAAGCTGTCGTACGTCTGCGGCAACCACGATTTCTGGCTGATGGACTTCATACAGTCGGAGATCGGCTGCCAGGTCTATCGCGATTCGCTGGAACTATCCGGCGGCCTGGGCCGCGTGCTTGTCCTGCACGGCGACGGCGTCGCGCCCTCTGACTGGAAGTACCGCCTGCTCAAAGGCGTGCTGCGTAACCGCGTGAACATCGCGCTGTTCAAGCTACTGCCGCCGACGCTGGCCTACGGCTTGGCGCACCGCGTCTCCGGCGGATCGCGCTACTTTGGCGAGGAGAAGCCGACCCCGGAGTTCGTCGCCGAATATCACGATTTCGCGCGCCGGCAGATCGCCGCCGGTTACCGCGCCGTCGTCTGCGGGCATATCCACTGGCCGGAGATCAAAGAGATCGAAGGGGGGGTCTACGTCAATTCCGGGGACTGGATCAATTTCTTCAGCTACGTCCGATTTGACGGTGAGCGCTTTGAATTGGGGAGCATGAAGCCGCGCGCTTAGGGCGCTTCGAAATTGCGGCGCGTGACCTTGCCGTTAATCAGAATCTGCAGCATCGCCGGCACCGACGCCAGGTAGCTGTTCGGGCCGCCGGAGGTCTCCGTCGTCAGTTCAAACTGATCGTCGGCCAGCGGCGCCAGCGCCGGTTGCGCGGCGGCATCGGCAACATGTCCCCCCGCTTCGACGATCTTCTGCACGTACTTGCGCTTGAGCGCTTCCAGAAACACCTGGCGGCTGCGCGGAAGGACATAGAGGTGGCAGTCGTCACTGAGCGTGCGCTCGCCGAGCGCGGAGGCGATCAACTTGAGATCGTCGATCGACCCGCCCAGCAGCGGTCCGATTCGCAGCCGCGCCGGCTGTCGCTTCTCCAACTCACCGAGATCGCGAACAAATTCGCCGCGGCCGAGAGCGAAGTGCAGCGCCCGCGGCTTCGACACCGTCGCAGTGATCTCCTCCAGGAACGACACGCTGCGGTCGGAAAACGGTACCGGCCCATCCGCCGCCCCATAGTGACTCAGCAGGTTCAAATGCATCTGATCGGGACTAAGCAGCACCTGGCGTCCGGTTAGCAGGCGCACGTAGGTCAACAGCGCCATGCGGTCGGGCAGCAGCAGCCGTTCGATGCCGACGCCGCACAGCTCGAGCGCAAACTCGCGGCGACTCAGGTCGCGCAACGCTTCCCAGATGCAGCAGGCGGAATCGAAGGGTGAGAATTTCAATTGCGACGAGCCGGTCAGTGTCACGCGCACCGTCGGCGGAACCTCGAAAGCAATCGTCGCGGCCGCCGAATCGGCCGGACCCGCGTCAAGAAACACCAGCGAGGCCGTCACTGCCAGCGCCGCCACCTCGGGGGCGTTGCCCCGGATCACCTGACCGGAGCGGAAGTGACCGGCGGCAAAAAGTGCCTCAAAGTCGAGGAAACGCTGCGGCCTGGGATCGGCCCCGTCGCGGCAATCGCTCAGCAGCAGGCGGCCCTCCTGAAATGACACCTGCAAATCGGGATGGAGTTTGACGGCGGTTCCCGGCAGGGCGCGGCCGTCGTTGTGCAGGGCGATGATCCGCTGAATTGCCGTCTGCGCCGGCTGATCGCCCTTGCCGGAACGCGACAGTCGTTGCTCGTCGAGAAACTTGAATTCCAACTGCTCGAGCTTGAGAATCGCCGGTTTCTCCAGCAGTTTGTATTTCTTGCGCCAGCGGTAGAAGGCCTGCTTCGTGACGCCGAGTTCCTGCCCGGCCTTGGCATCGTCCCCGAACCGCTCCCACAGTTCCTTGATTTCCATCAACGAGTATTTCGGAAAAACCGAACGCCCGATTCCCTTCTTGCGCCGCCAGTAGGCAACCAGGTTTTCCGGCACATCACCCAGCGCCTGCCCGATGCGCTTGTCGGTGCGATAGAGCTTCTGCAACTGCAGCAGTTCGAGCTTGGTCGGAATGCGGCGTTTCATCGGCGGCGCGGGAAATATTTCTTCAACAGCTCATAGACCGACTCCAGCGACAGCGAGATCACCCGCACGTCGCCGGTCGTCGCCATGAAATTGGAGTCGCCCGCCCAGCGGGGAACGATGTGGAGATGGAGGTGTCCGGCCACGCCGGCGCCGGCCGAGCGGCCGAGATTCATACCGAGATTGAAGCCGCGCGGCGCAAATTCGTGCTTCAGACTGGCCACCATGTACTGCGACAAATCCATCATTTCGTGCAGCGTCGCCGCGTCGAGCTTCTCTAAATTGCCGACATGGCGGTTGGGCACGATCATCAGGTGGCCGGAAGTGTAAGGGTAACGGTTGAAGACGATGAAGCAACGCTCGCCGCGATGGAGGATCAGGTTGGCGCGGTCTTTCTTCTCGGCCAACATCCTGCAAAAGATGCAGCCTTTGGCCTTGGGACCGCGAATGAAATCCCCCCGCCATGGCGCGAACATATGCTTGGTCATGATGGGCCATTATAAGCAGGTGTCGCCGCCGGCGCAAACGGTTAAACGCGTCTCTCCAAGCAGCTGTCCGGCAGCGGGTTTGGGGAGGGGGAGAATTTAACGGCGATTGCGGACGAGAATTTCGCGAGCAACGCGTAGGGTGGGTCTCCTGTCCGACGACTCGCGGCAGGCGCAGACCACCGCCCGGAGGACCGCCGACTTTGACATTACGGTGCTGGCAGGTCTCCGTCACGAACTCCAAGAATCATGCGGCTTCTTGTGGAGACCTGCCCTACGGCTCACCCGTAAACCAAAAGCGCCCGGTCAACCGGGCGCTTCGTCTTTCGGACTGATGAGATAGTCGTGAGTGTTGTTACACCGTGGCGACCTGGCGGGTCAGCGAGCCAAGGTGGCGGAACTGATCGCCGGCTTCGCGGGCCGATTCGTCCGCCGTCAGCAGTAGCACCTGATAGTTGGCTGCGAACTGCCGCAGGATCCGCAGCGCCTCCTTGCGGCGCATGGCATCGAGGTTGACCAGCGGTTCGTCGAAGATCAGCGGCGGACGGTTGTCGCCACAGAGCACCTTGACGAGCGCCAGCCGCAGCGCCAGATAGAGCGCGTCGCTGGCCGAGCGCGACAGGTGGTCGGCGGCACTGCGCCAGCCGACGCCGTCGTGCGAAATTTCGCAGGTCAGGTGATGACGGTCGAGGCGCACCTTGTTCCAGGTGCCGATCGTGATCTGGCTGAGAATCGCGGAGGCCTCGTCCTCGAGCATTTCGATCGAGGATTTCAGCACCTTACGGCGGGCTTCCTCGAGGTAGCGGGCGACGATCTTGAGCTGTTCGGCTTCGCGGCGGAACGCCTCCAGCTTGCGCTGACCGTCTTCGATCCGTTCCTGAAGCGGCGCCATGATATCGGTGCCGGATTCGAGGAATTCGAGCTTGTGGCCGGCCAGGGTGCCCTCGTCGCGCAGGCGGGTCAGTTTCTTGTCGAGTTCGGCGACTTCGCGCTGCAATTCCTCGAGGTCGCGCTCGGTGACGGCGTAGGCGCGGTGCTGGTCGAAGATCTGCTGCTGCTCGGCCATACGCTCGTTCATGCGCGCCAGATCAAGTTCGAGGTCTTTCAGGTTGTTTTCACCGATGATTGATTCGTAGCGGGAGACCATGGCCTTGATATCGCGGTCGAGGTCGCGATACTGCTCGTACTTTTCGGCGAGTTCATCGACGTCTTTGGCCTTGAAGCGGCGCAGCAGCGCATCGAGCGTTTCGGAGTTCTTGCGCAGGTTTTCGCGTTCCTCTTCGAGCCGGCGTTTGGCGTCGTCGTGCACGCGCAAGGCTTGCGCATACGCGCCCTTGGCCGAAAACCACAGCGCCAGCGCGGAGCCGGAGACAATCAGCGCGGCGGCGGCTGAGCCGAGCAAAAGCGGATCGCGCAGAAAGTACCAGACGGCGGCGGCGCCGAGAGCGCCGATCAAAGCGGCGATAGTAACATAGCGGTACCACGACTTCGGCGTCGCTTCCTGCGCCTTCTCGTGCGCTTCCGTAACGCGCGCTTCGCAGTCCTGGACGCGGCCTTCGTAAACCTGCTTTTGCGTGGCGAGGCCCTCGCAAGAGCGCTGGTCGGCGCGTTCGATGCGGATCAGCGACTTGAGGGTGTCTTTCTTCGAAGTGATTTGATTCTTGATGTCCTGCGCCTCGAGCGTCTTGCGGCTCAGGTCCATGTAGAGTTCGCGGTCTTTGTCGAGCACCTGCGCGGCTTCAAACGCCAGCTTGCTCTTGCGGAAACGTTCGTGCTGATCGTTAAAGCGTTGTTCGGTCTTCTGGAGTTCCACCGCGTTGGTGTAGACGCGGTTGCGGTACTCGAGCAATTCGGCGGTCTTGCCTTTGCAGGTCTGCAATTCGGCTTGCCAGCCGGCAATCTTCTTTTCCAGCTGGGCAATTTCACCGGCGCCGTCGCCCTTGCCTTCCAGCGCGGCGATGCGCGTCGACAGCCGCTCCAGCAGCCGTGAAGCGAGGACTTCGTCTTTATTGGAGTTGATCAGGCGTTCGAGCTTGTCTTTGACAAGATTCACGGCGCGGGAGACGCCGGCCAGATCGCCCTGCTGCGCGCAGGCGGAGGCGAGGAAGAACTCCTTCTCGCCGAAGCCGAGCGCAGCGGCGACTTGCGCCTGCACGTCGCGCTGATTGTTCCACTTGGTGCCGCTGCTGATGTCCTCGAGCAAGGTCAATTGCGTTGAGATGTCCTTGGTCAGGTGGAAGACCTTGCCATTGGCCTCGAATTCGAGATGGAGCAGGAACGGATGCTCGGAGGCCCAGTGATTGTAGCGGCGCATTTCGTTTTGCAGTTGGGCCGGGTCGTCGAAGAGCGCGGCGCAGACCGCCGCAACGACGGTAGATTTGCCCGATTCATTATCGCCCAGCAGGACGTTGATGCCGTCGGCACAGTCGATCGTGTAGTCTTCGAAGCGACCGAAGCGTTTGAGTTCCAGGCGCAAGAGTCTCATCAGATCACATCCTTACCCGACAGGAGGGCGCGTCCGGTGGAGAGCGCCTCCAGGTATTTGGCGCGCAATTCGGCAGGCGCCTTGTCGATGCTGTCGCGCAGCAGCGCGGTGAATTCGCCGATCAGGCTGCCGCCGTTGTCAGTGGCCACGATCGCAGCGGCAGCGGCGGGCTGACGGTCGTCGCGAATGCGCAGGAAGCAGAAGTTGTCGCTTTGGGCGCGTTCGAGCGCGGCCAAATCCAGATAGCCGTCGCCGACGAAGTTGCCGCCGACGCGCAGTTCGAGCAGCTTGGTTGCGCCGGCGAATTTCTGCAGTTCGCGTTCAATCTCGATATTGTACAGGAATTGTGTCGAGTCCAGTTGCAGGCGCTTCCAGGCCAGTTCGCCGGTCGGCACGGCATCGACGGCAACATGGTCGCCGTTGACTTCGACCAACAGGCTGAGACCCGCCTGGTCGGAGTCGAAGTCGAGCGTCTCGGGCGCGCCGGGCGAGTAGGCGTTGGTCGCCCACTGGCGGTAGTGCGCGTGGCCGCCGACAGCGTAGAAATCGAAGGAGTTCTTCAGGATCAACTGATTCACCAGCGGACTCAGCGCGGCCGACTCGTGCTGTTCAAGCGCGGCGCGGTTGCCGATCAGCAAGACGTGGGCACCGGGGTGCGGCGTCCGCACGGGCGTTTGCCAGCCGGCCTGCGGCAGGGAATCGCCGAGATCGGGGATAGCGTAGAGCGTCACCTCTGAATCGGGGAAACTGAGCGTGGTCTCATGCGTCAGGCCGGGGATGAAGAAATTGTCGGGCCGACTTTCGAGCGGCAGATGACGATAGACCGAGTTGCTGTCGAGACAATCGGCCTGCCCGGGCGCCACGATGAAGGGAATGCGGCCGAGGCGTTCGGCCTGGCGATAAACGTATTCAATCAAGTTGCGCGAGACGAGATTTGAGGCAAAGAGATTGCCGCCGACGAGAACGAGATCGACACTGGATTCGAGCGCGGCGGTCACCGATTTTTCGAGCGATTCTTTGAGCGCCTTGCGGACGATATCACCGGCGCGCCCCACACCCGGGAATTGTCGGCCGAGATGCAGGTCCGACGTGAGCAGTAATTTTGCCATGTTACCCAGCCTTCGCCTGATCGTCGCCGGACGCGCTGCGGCGTGACGGCGACGAGAGTTTAAGTCGTTAGTCGGTCGCTGTTTAAAGGGCGGTTTGCACGGCGATGCCACGGCGCCGCCGCGACGCAAATCGTCTATAGCTGGTATCGGAAAAATCGCCCAGAAATCGAGCGCAAAATGCGGCCGCCGCGGTTCCAGAATGAAACGGCGGCGGCGGGAGTTTTACAGAATTTGTTCGTTAATCTTGCGCAGGATCAACGACGGCGGGATCGCGCCCTCGTTGAGCATGGCGTCGTGAAAGCGCTTGATCGAATAGAGGTCGCCCATGCGCTGCTTGAAGGCCGCGCGCGCCTGCTTGATCTGCTCCTTACCGATCAGGTACGACATCGGCTGCGTCGGCGTCAGCGTGTAGCGGTTGACCTCTTTCTCGGCGTATTCGAGCGAGGCGCCAAGTTTCTCGACCATCCAGTCGACCGCCTGCTGGTAAGTCATCTGGCCGGTATGGAGCTTGACGTCGAGGATAATGCGGCCGGCGCGGAAGCGGATGCCGCCGACGATCGCCAGCAGCGTGCGCGGATCATTGCCGTAGAAGCCGGCATCGTACATTGCTTCCTCGCAGTAGAGCGCCCAGCCCTCGACGAAAAGATTGTTGCGCTGGATGCGCCGAATCAAGGAGGTATTGCGGTTGGCAAGCTGGATCATCATGTGATGGCCGGGATAAGCCTCGTGCACGACCGAGCTGCGGAATCCGCGGCGATAGCAGTAGCGGAAAAAGGCGGAGCGATTGGCCTCATCCAGCGAGTCGGGCAGCGGGCGCACGTAGAAGCGGCCGAGCTGCACCGTCTCGAACGGTCCGGGCGGTTCGTAGGCGATGCCGCCGATGATATTGTCGAGAAACGCCGGGGTCTCAATCGGGATGCAGTCGCCGATGTCGGCAGGGACCGTGGCGAAGTCGTGCGTCTCGACCCAGCGGCGCGTCTGGTTGATCTCCCACTGGAAATAGTCAAGGATGTCGTCGCGCGAGAACGTGGCCGGCACAAAGATATTCATCTCTTCGATCGGTGGGAGTGTTTCGACGACGGCCGCGAGTGAATCGTACAGCCCCTGCGCTTGTTCAAAGAGCGAATCGCCGATGGCCAGGAGCGTGTCGACGTCGTAGTCGATGAAGTACTGCGTCTTGAGCAGGCGGTTGAAGGTGTCGCGGCCGATGGCGAAGGACTGGCCGTCGCGTTCGGCAAAATCGGACAGCACGTCGGCGAAATCCTGAAGGGCGCTGGAAGCACCGGCGAAGCGCGTGTCGATTTCCTTCTGCTTGTCCGGAAACCGCGCCGAGTAGTACGCGGCTAACTCACCGAGGAACGTCACAGCGGAGTTGGCCTCATCCTTGGCCAGCAACACCCAGACTTGCGGCGGGTTCTTGAGCTGGCGTTGCACCGAGCTTAAGAAATCGGGCAGGTCGGCGAGACGCGCGAGGATCAGGCGCAGGCGCTCGTCCTCCGGCAACGACTGCGAGGTCATGATGAAGTAGATGCCGTTGATCGCCGCCTCGGAGTAGAGCTTGGGGTTGTCGCGATAGAGCGCCGTGTTGGACAGGAGCAGGATTTGCGTGTCGAGGTTCGACTCGAGCAACAGGTAATCGATCTTGGCATCGGTGCTCAATTGCGACTGATTGATCTTCTTGAGCTTGGTCTTGAGTCCGCGCAGGCCGGTGACCATCTTGTTGACAGCGCCGGAGGTGAAATTCGGGTATCCGGTGTCGAAGCGATGGTCGCCCATCTGGGTGGCAAAGACCGGATCAAAATCGAAGGCAAGGGCGAGGTAGTCCTCGCCGAGACGCGTCAATTGCTCTTCGGCCGTCATTTTTTCGGCGACGGCAGAAACCGCCAGCGCCAGGACCAGTCCCAGGGCGGCGGCAATTCGGCTAAACTGCATGACAGCTCCGTTGCGAAGGTTAGCGGGCATAAGCACTATATCGGCACAAGAGTCGCGACAGCTTCAATGTGCGCCGTCTGCGGAAACATATCGACGGGGGTGACGCGCAGGGCACGGTAGCCAGCGTCGGCAAAGAGTTCGAGATCGCGGGCCAGAGTCGCCGGATTACAGGAGACGGCGACGATGCGGCGCGGTTGCAGCCGCGCGATGCGGGTGATGGCCTTCTGCTCCATGCCGGCGCGGGGCGGATCGGTGATGATGGTGTGGAAACGACCGGGCTGGGCGGCCAGATCGACCAGCAGACGCCGGACGTCGCCGGACTGGAATTCGACGTTGACAAGGTTGTTCAATTCCGCATTGCGGCGGGCCATGGCGATCGATTCGGCGCTGATTTCAATGCCGAAAACGTGGTGGACATGCCGGGCAAGATACAGGGAAATCGTACCGCAACCACAAAAAAGATCGAGAATTTCCTGCGTCGGCTCCGGCGCGGCGTGATCTTTGATGACATCGTACAGCGCGCGCGTCTGCCGGCTGTTGGTCTGGAAAAACGAAAACGGCGTGACCTGGAACTTCAGATCGCCGATCATCTCGGTCAGATAGGTCTGGCCGAATACTGGAATCAACTCCTCGCCGATTGCGACGTGGGCTTTGCGGCCGTTGACGGTGTGGAAGAGCGCGGTCAAGTCGGGCACGCCGGCGATGATCGCCTGAAACAACTCGTCGCGGCCGGCGAAGTCACGGTCGAGAGTGACCACGTTGAGCATGAAATCGCCGGTGAGCTTGCCCTCGCGAACGACCAGGACGCGCAGTTGGCCGGCGCCGGAACGATCGTCATAGTTCGGAATGCCGAGGCGTTGGGCGGTGGCGCGCACCAGCCGCAGGGCCGCAACCCCGCGTTCCGACTGGAGAAAGCACTCCTGCATGTCGAAGATGGCATCGAAACGCCCGCGCACATGCATGCCAGCCGCGGGCGCACCGTCGCGGAAGCCGAAAGAATATTCCATCTTGTTGCGATAGAAGAACGGATCGGGCGCGGCGACGGGCGGGTCGACGGCAATTCCGGTGACCTTGCCGATGCGGGCGAGCGCCTCGGTGACGAAGCTGGTCTTGAAGCGCAGTTGTTCGGTGTAGTCGAGGTTTTGCCAGACACAGCCGCCGCATTCATCAAAATGCCGGCAGCGCGGTTCGATCCGCAGCGGTGAGGCGGAGATCAAGCGCGTGAATTCCGCCAACGCATAGCGGCGTTTGGTCAGTTTGATGCGGCATTCGACGGTCTCGCCGGGCAGACCGCGATCGACCATGACGACGAAATCGTTGTGCCGCCCGACCGATCTGCCGGTAAGCGCGAGATCGTCGATCGGCAATTGAATGATATCACCCTTGCGCAGCTTGTCCGCCATCCGCGTAAGCTAAGAATAAATGCAGCGCCAACAAGGTGATTTTCGTTCTTGTCCGACGTGGAGTCGGATGTATAATAAGCGACTATGAAGCGAAACGTATTCATGCCTTCCCTGCGGCTCAGCCTGACCGCAGCGGCGCTGCTGACCGTCAGCGGATCGGCAATGGGACAAACATCGAAGGCGGCGGAGATTAAACCGGTGTTGCCGCGCAGCCAGTATCAAAACGCGCAGCCGATCGGCGGCCAGGTGCGGTTGGTCGGACCGGTGCAGTTGGGCAAACCGGTCAAGGTAGTCGCCGACCTGGTGTGTCATCGCGCGACGACCGACACGATGGAATTTCGGCTGGTACGAGCGGAGGTGTACGCCATGCGCTTTGCGCCGGACTCGATCCTGTGGCCGGCCCCGATCGATTCCGGCGCAGCGCGCACGCTGGAATTTACGTTTACGCCGACGCTCGTGGGAATGCACCGGATCGGGCTGGTGCGGCGCGCCCCGACCGGCTGGCAGCAGATTGCCGGGATAACGATCGCGTTTGATGAAGACGGACATCTGCTCTGCGCCGGACCGAGCGACGATTGCCGCCAGACACAGATTACGCCGCATCCGCTGCGCAGCGAGCGGCCGCTGACGCTGTCGTTTCCGCGCAACGAGATGATCACGAAGGTGCGACAGGACCGGCATTTCACGGCGAATTTCCGCTTCACGCCGGCGGCACAACTCCGGGATTCGACACGCGTCGACTTTGACCTGGAATGTCATGCCCCGCTCTATCAGAAGGTGCAGTTTGTCGTCGAGCATTCGACGAACATCGCGCTCTCGCCGCTGCCGCCATCCTGGGGCGACTGGGCGGGACCGGCGCCGGACTACCGGCATTTCCAGGGGAAATTCGCGTTCGTCGCGCTCAAGCCGGGACTGACTTACCTGAATTTTCGCGTCGTCGGCAAGTATCCGTTCGCGCGGGTCGGCGATCGCGTCACGACGGAGTACCCGATGTACTTCGTCATCGGCGACGACGGCGAGATTCTGTTTGCGGGCGACTACGATCCGTACACGCGGTTCAAGGACGCGACCGATCCGATGCTCGGGTCGCTGGCGCGCCTGCTGGATGTGACCAGCCGCGATTTCCGCACACGCTACATGCTGTCGTTGCCCGATTATCAGGGGGAAGAAAACAAGTTGCACGACAGTCTCGACGCGGCATCAACCCCGGCGGACTCAGCCAAGAAGTAAATTGCATCAGGGGGCGAGGCGGGCGGGCGTCACTCGCGACCGGCGCGCACCAACAAGACCGGAATCGGAGAATTGTGGCGCACCTCATGGATGGTGCTGCCAAAAAAGAGATCGGCGAGGAGGCGATGGCCGTGAGTGGTCATGGCGATGAGGTCGCAGTTTTCTTCGGCGGCAATCCTGACGATTTCCCGGGGCGGGTCACCGAGCGCGAGTCTGGCAGCGACCGTCAGTCCGGCGGCGCGCAGCTTCTCGGCGCAGTCGTCGAGATAACGGCGATCCTGCTGCATTTCCTCGGATTCGGCCAGTTTCAAGCGCACGTAGTTGCGGGCCGCCCAGCCGTCGGCGACGTGCACCAGCAGCAACTGCGATCCGAGTTGTTGCGCCAATTGGGCGATATGCGGCAAGAGGGACTGATCGGCGCGACCGTTTTCGAGGGCGACAAGAATCTTACGATACATCGGTAACCTCACGATGCGAGGGGCAAGCCCAGCACACCATAGATAAATTTCAGTACCGGCTCCGGCAGGAATGTATCCAGCAGCAATTTTACGTTGAGGATAATGATAATCATTGCCGTGGTCCAGCCGAGGATTTTGATCCAGAGCGGATTGGCAAATTCTCCCATCTTGGCGCGGTCGCTGGTGAAGCGCATTAGTGGCCAGACAGCAAAGCCGAGTTGCATGCTGAGCACGACCTGACTGGCGACCAACAGCTCCGTGGTCCGCGCTTCACCCATGAATCCAATCACGAGTACGGCCGGGACGATGGCAATCGCGCGCGTGACCAGGCGGCGCAGCCACGGGCGCAGTCGGACGTTGATAAAGCCCTCCATCACGATCTGCCCCGCCAGCGTGCCGGTGAGCGTCGAATTGAGACCCGAGGCCAGGAGCGCCAGGGCAAAGACCGTGCTGGCGATGCCGACGCCCAGCGTGGGACTGAGCAGGCGGTAGGCATCCTGAATCTCCGCCACTTCGTGATGGCCGGACCAATGAAAGGCGGCCGCGGACACCACGAGGATGGCGCAATTGATAAAGAGCGCGGTCATCAATGCACCGGTCGAATCGATCGTGCCGAACTTGATCGCTTCCCGCCGCCCCTCCGGCGTCGGTTCATACTTGCGCGTTTGGATGATCGAGGAGTGGAGGTAGAGGTTGTGCGGCATGACGGTGGCGCCGAGGATGCCGATGCTGACGTAGAGCATATTGTGATTTCGCAGGATCTCCGAGCTCGGGATGAAGCCGAGCAGGACTGCCGGCAGGCTGGGAGCAGCAAAAAACAGCTCGAGGGCAAAGCAGGTGCCGATGGTCAGGATCAAGGCCACGACCAGTGCTTCGAGCAGGCGGAAGCCCTGGTGCTGGAGATAGAGAACGGCCAGGACATCGAGCACGGTGATAATGCAGCCCCAGATCAACGGAATGCCGAAGAGCAGTTGCAGGGCGATCGCCGAGCCGACGACTTCCGCCAGATCGCAGGCGGCGATGGCCGCCTCGCAGAGAACCCAGAGTACCCAGACCACGGGCCGCGGGTAATGATCGCGGCAAGCCTGAGCCAGATCCCGCCCGGTGACGATGCCGAGTTTGATGCACAGGTGCTGGAGCAGGATCGCCATGAAGTTGGAGATCAGCACGACGCTCAGGAGCGCATAGCCGAATTGGGCGCCGCCCGCCAGGTCGGTCGCCCAGTTGCCCGGGTCCATGTAACCGACGGCGACAAGAAAACCGGGGCCGGCGAAAGCCCAGAGTTTGCGCCAGAACGGAAAGTGGCTGGGGACTGCAATCGAACCGTGGACCTCGGGCAGGCTGCGGCCGCCGGAGTCGCGGCGCCAGGGCGCTTTCGGTTCCGGTGTCTCGTTGGCAGGCGATTCAGGGTTCTCGGGTGTCATCGATGGCGCCTCCGGTTCAAAGTTGTTCGACGAGGATTTTGCCCGCGGCTTCCGGACCGAGGTATTGGACGCGGCCGGCGACGCGAACTTTGAGCGATCCGCCATACTGCTCGCGCTGCAAGACCACGATTTTGCGATTGGGCAGAATGCGACGCTGGCCGCAGTAAACCAGCAGGTCGGCATCCTGTCCCATCACCTGCGCGACGACGGCTTCGCGGCGCTCGGGAATCTCGGCCAACGGAACGACCTTGCGCGGCTTGATGTAGCCGGAGGCGTCGGGAATCGGCGCACCGTGCGGATCGAAGCCGGGGTAGCCGAGCCACTGGTCAATGCGAGCCTCGAGGCGATCGGAGAGGGCGTGCTCGAGGACCTCGGCCTCTTCGTGGATTTCCTCCCAATTCAAGCGCAGGCACTTGTGCAGGAATAACTCGACCAGGCGGTGGCGGCGGAGAATGCGCAACGCGCGGCGGCGGCCGGCGGCGGTCAGGCGGGCTCCGTTGTACGGGCTGTAGTGCACCAGTTTGTTGGCGGCCAGCTTGCGCAGCATACCAGAAACGGACGGTGCCGAGATGGCGAGTTCGGCGGCGAGCGCAGAGGTGGCGGCGTAGGCGTCGCTGTCGCCGGTCAGGCGCCAGATGGCCTTGAGGTAATCCTCGACGGAAATGGACTGCGGTGACTGTATCTTTGCCATACCTATATCTTTATTTAGGCTTACCTAACTTATCGACAAGGATTATACGCAAGTTGAGGGCGGAGGAATGAGTTCTTTTGCAAGGGGACAGGGTGTTGAGTAGCGCACCCTCTCCCCCGCTGTCTCTCCCGGGTGGAGAGGGGGCAAGCGTCATTCCCGCGGAGGCGGGAATTGAGATTGGCTGCAGTTTCCGAAAGGGCGGCAGGTCACAATCCCTCGTTCCTCGGGACGCTGAGCAAACTGTGCCGGTGGGATCAGATCAGGTGGTGATTACCAGCCGAAGATGTTGATGCGCCAGATGTCGTTTTTGGTGACGAAGATGATCAGGAGGATCAGAAAGACGAGGCCGATTTGCTGGGCGATGGCGCGGCCGCGCATCGAGACCGGGCTGCCTTTGATCTTCTCGATCAGAAGAAACAGCAGTTGGCCGCCATCGAGCACCGGGATCGGTACGAGGTTGACGACACAGAGATTGACCGAGAGAATCGCGGCCAGGAACAGGACGGAGACAAAACCTTGTTTGGCGGCCTCGCCGGCGGCTTGGGCGATGAAGATGGGGCCGCCGATCAGTTTCGACGAAACCGAACCGGTGATAACATCGGACAGGAATTTAAAGATTTGCGCGACATATTCGTTGGTAGCCAGGAAGCCCTCGACGAAGGCCTTACCCAGACCCATCGGCTGATACTCGACCAGTTTGCCGACGCCGATCTTGCCGACCTGGACCACCTCACCCTGCATGTCCATGGCGGTGTCGACACGGGTGGTGACGAACGCACTCATGGTATCACTGCCGCGCAGCCACGAGAGGTTGACCTGCTCGCCGGGTCGATTGGTGATGAGACGATACATGTCGTTGAAGCTCGCGACGGTGGAGTCGTCGACGCCGATGATCATGTCGCCCGGTTGCAGACCGGCGGCGGCAGCGGGTTCACCGGCAACGACGAGGCCGATCTTGGCGCTGGGATCATTGATCGGCTCGCCCTGGAAGAAATAAATGGCAAACAGCAGGACGACCGTGAGGACGTAGTTCATGGCCGGGCCGGCGAAGATGACGAGAGCGCGCTGCCAGATCGGCTTAGACATGAATTCGTAAGGGCGACCCTGGATGTCCTCTTCTTCCGGCTTCTCCCCGGCCATCTTGACATAGCCGCCGAGGGGAATCCAGGAGATGCAGTACTCGGTCTCGCCCTTGCGGAAACCGATCATCTTCGGCGGGAATCCGAGCGAAAAGGTCTCGACGCGGATGCCGCACCACTTGGCAACAGCAAAGTGGCCGAGTTCGTGGACAAAAATCAGGAGGCCCAGAACGAAGATGAAGGATAAGATGACGAGTATCACGTCTTTGTTAACGTCCGCTCGGTGTTAAGGTTCCAGCTCCGATGAAGTTCTCAGCCTCGCGGCGCGCCGACCGGTCGGCCTCGAGCAGATCCTCGAGACTAAGGGTCGAACCGCGCGGCAGATGGGCGAGAGCGTTCGCCGTTATTATCGGAATGTCGGTGAATTTAATTTGATTGGCAAGGAAAGCGGCGACGGCGACCTCGTTCGCGGCATTCAGGGATAAAGGTGCTAAGCCGCCTATCTGCAAAGACTTAAAGGCCTGCACTAGCGTCGGGAAGCGGACAAAATCGGGTGGTTGGAAGTTGAGTTCCAGGGGGCGCGACAGGTCGAGGCGCGGCAGATCGGTCGGGAGGCGGTCGGGATACTCGAGGGCGTAAGCGATCGGCAGGCGCATGTCGGGAGGAGACAGTTGGGCAATGACGGCGCCGTCGACAAACTGCACCATTGAGTGGACAATCGACTGCGGGTGGATGACCACCTCGATGCGATCGGGCGGCACACCGAAAAGAAAGTGTGCTTCGATCACTTCGAGTCCTTTGTTCATCAGCGTGGCGGAGTCGATTGTGATCTTGGCGCCCATCGACCAGTTGGGATGATGAAGCGCCTCCGCCGGTGTGATGTTGCCGAAGGTCTCGGCGGGACGATTTCGAAACGGTCCGCCGGAAGCGGTCAGGATCAGCTTTTCGATTTCGGGAAAGCGCCCGGTCAAGAGGCACTGGAAAAGTGCCGAGTGCTCGGAGTCGATCGGCAGGATGCGGGCGCCGGTGCGTGCCGCCGTTTGGCGCAGCAATTCCCCGCCGGCCACCATCGACTCTTTGTTGGCAAGCGCAAGATCGAGGCCGCG
Source organism: Candidatus Zixiibacteriota bacterium (assembly GCA_020853795.1). NCBI lineage: Bacteria > Pseudomonadati > Candidatus Zixiibacteriota > Candidatus Zixiibacteriota bacterium. The sequence continues at coordinate 2,914 of JADYYF010000144.1, read as the reverse complement.
ATCGAGCGTATGATAAGAGACCTCCAGACCAGCGGCGCCGACGATGGCGTTGACGACGAGATCACACGGCAGATCATCGATCAGGGTGCGAATCGCGTCGCGACCGGAGGTGATCCGGCAGCCGGCGGGTGCGGCGCCCCGGAGTTGATCGGCGGCGGCGGGGTCAAAACAGTGCAGGCGCGGAACGTCGAATTCACGCGCCTGGGCAATCAAAGCTTCGGTCGAACTTCGGCAGGCGAGCATCTCGAGACGATATCGCCCGCGGTTCTTGCGGACGATATCGAGCAAGCTGGTGCCGATGGAGCCGGTGGCGCCGAAGACGGCGAGGCGCTTCACTTCTTCTGGTAGGCCTTGATGATCTTCACGGTCTTGAGCGGGCGATCCGGATACGGCGAGCCATCCGGCATCAATTTTACGTCCGAGCCTTCATCTTTCATTTTGAGCAGTTGCGCTTTCCAGGCGGCATCGCGGGCGATCTTGTTGCCGTCACCGGAGGTTTGCGTCTTGCCGATCTTGGTGACAACGTCAAAGCCCTTGATGGTCTTGCCGAAGACCGTGTACTTGTGGTCGAGGAACGGTGTCGGCGCCAGGCAGATGTAGAACTGGCTGGTGGCGGAGTTGGGATCGTTAGTGCGCGCCATGCCGAGCGTGCCGGCGTGGTGAAGCGAGTCGTTGAATTCAGCCTTGATCTTCTTGTCGGAGCCGCCCATGCCGGTGCCGGTGGGATCACCGGACTGGATCATAAAGCCGTCGATGACGCGGTGGAAGATCACGCCGTTGTAGAAGCCCTTGTTGGCCAGTTCCAGGAAGTTGGCCACGTGGTTGGGGGCGACATCGGGAAACAACTCCAGCTCGATGATGCCCTCGGAGGTTTCCAGGACGACGATCGGATTTTTGGCGAGGGCATCGCCGGGGGATAAGGCCATAAAGACACTCGCGATAAAAAGGGTTAGCAATGTGACAAGACGCATGGTTACTCCTTGCAGTTGAGATCGTTAGTTGCCCGAATATAGGGATTGTGGCGCAGACATCAATGATTTTACGAATGAAGGGCGGAAGGTTCCAAGGGGATTAGCCGCGTGAACTGGCCCTCCACTCCATTCCCACAGGGAGAGGGAGAAGGCGGCGGCTGCGGGTCAGGATCGCGGGGATCCTGACCTACAAGTAGCGTTTGGATACGCGGGTAAGCAGAAATTGCGCAGTTGACAACGTTGATGAAGCCATTAGATTGAGGCGAGTTCCCTTTTACCTCACGAGTACAATCGCCGCCAAAGCCGAACGCAACATCGTGGAGGTGTGGTGTGTGTAAGTGGTCTGCAAGTCCAGCAGGATGGTTGGTCATCGTTGCTTTCCTGACTCTGCTATTCAGTAGTGATGTCCGGGCGGGCGAGATTTGTTTTTCGACGGCTTCCCTGCTGAAGGCGGGCGCGGAACCGGTCGCCGTAACGACCTTCGACATCGGCAAAGACGGCGGGACCGATCTGGCCGTCGCGAATTATGCCGGGAATACGATTACGGTACATCGACAACTTGGCGACGGCACGTTCCTCGACCCGGCGGACTACATGGCGGGATACGGCAATCTCGGTTATGGGCCGACGGCAATTGTCGCGTCCGAGTTGTCGGGCGACGGCATCGTCGATCTGGCATTCACGGCGGCGATCGGGAACGCGATCGGGGTCATGCGCGGCAAGCCGGATGGAACGTTTCAGACGGCGATCTTTCACTATGTCGGCTTGAGTCCGCAGGGGCTGGCGTGCGGCGATCTCGACGGCGATGGTGACTTGGACATCGTGACGGCCGACGGCAACTCAGCCAGCATGACGGTGATGGCAAACGACGGCACGGGAGGGTTCAGCTTCCTCGCCTCGTATCAAACGGGATTGGCGCCGCGCGATGTGGTCGTGGCGGATTGGGACGGTGACGACGATCTGGACGTTGCCGTGGTTTGCCGTAAGAGTCATGACTTCGCGGTCTTTATCAACGACGGCAGCGGCGCGCTTGGCGGGCGAGTGCGATACACGGTCGGCACTGACCCCACCGGCATCGCGGCCGGGGACTTTGATGAAGACGGCGACCTGGACCTGGCCGTCGCGATCAATGCCGAAGGCGTCATCGAGATCCATGCGAATGACGGCGCCGGTCAGTTTGCGCGGTCGGGACGGTTAGCCGCGGGGGACGGGCCGACGGCGCTGGTGGGTGGTGATTTCGATGCGGACGGCAAGCTGGATCTAGCCGTCACGAATCTCTTTGACAAGAGCTTCAGTATTTTGCTCGGGCGCGGGAGCACGTTTACCTCGGCGCAGACCAGTTCGATCGGCGACTACGCCGTGAAGTTGTGCGCCGTCGACTTCGATCAAGACGGCGACGACGATCTGGCGCTGCCGATGCTGGAGGGCGGGACGTTATTGGTCAATATCAATCAAGGCGGTGGCTATTTCCCGGGCGTGATGACCGGGCCTGCGGGGGAGTATGTGTGGGACATGGAAATCGCTGACATGGACGGCAACGGAATGAAGGACATTGTATGCCTTAACGTACTCGAGGCCACTGTGAGTGTGACGTTTCTTGACTATTACGGCCGACCCGATCACAGCTATTACTACCCGACCGGCGCCGATCCGTATGACGCCTTCGTGGCCGACGCCGACAGCGACGGGGACCTGGATGTGCTCGTGAGCAGTTTCGGCGGCCGCAAGCTGCAAGTGCTGAGCAACGACGGCAGTGGGTATCTTGCGGTCACGTCCGAGACGGCGCTTCCGGGAGAATTGACTTCGGTCGCGGGCGCCGATTTTGATAATGATGGTGATGTCGACGCGGTCGTCCGCATTATCGCTAACAATCCGTCGAATCAGGGGCTCTTCATCCTGACCAACGACGGCGCCGGACAATTTACGGTGCGTAACGACATAAT
>JADYYF010000143.1 GCA_020853795.1 Candidatus Zixiibacteriota bacterium | reverse complement strand
TTCGGATCCGCTCCTTGACCATGTCCGCGGTGGCGACCCTGCTCGTTGCCGCTACCGGCTTCGGTTTCTTCACTTACTTTTTTAATTTCGCGGTCGATGAGTTGGGCACGCGCCACATCGCCATCACAGCCTACGGCAAGTACTATCTGGCACTCTTGATCGCCGCCAATACCTTTGGTCTGCTCCAGCTCGAAAGCACCTACCGATCTTCGCAGGGCAACCTGCGCAAACAACTGCTGCCGTCGCTGCTGGCCGTCGCGCTGTTGCTGGGATTAAACCTGATTTCCGGCATGTTGGGTTTGCTGCTGTCGCGCATAGAATTTCTCAGCGTTCAACTCGGCGCGACCTTGATGATTGTCGCACTGATTCTGCTGTCGCGCTTCGTCGTGTTCGAAGAGCAAAAAGGGCAGGGGGTCGTCATCTCGCGCGAGGCGGTCTATTCTTCCGTCGCGGTCCTCTTGGTCGGCGCCTATTTCGTCGTGATCGGCCTTACTGTCAAGTTGCTGGTCTCCCTCGGCGGCAGTCCGCAAGTATTCATGTCGGTCCTGGCGGCGTTCTTGATGATCGTGCTCTTCGTCGCCTTGCTGTTGTCCGGCTCGATTCGCCAACGCTGGCGCGGCCTCGTCGATCGCTCTGTCTATGGCGGCCGCGCCGACCTGCTGGCCGAACTCACGGCATTCGCCGAAGAGGTCACCGCCGCAACGGATCGCCGGGAAATGTTCGAGAAGATGGAAAGCGTCCTGCGGCGCAAATGCGGTATGAGGGATGTTCGCTTTTATCTGCGGGGGGAGCGTGCCGGCGAGTTCTACGAAAGCTATCCCACCGTTGCGCTCGAGGCGCTGCAACTACCGGAACTGGAGGATTGGCTCTTTCGCAAGGGCCGCACCGTCAGCGTCTCCGAATTCCGGCCGGCGTCCGGACGGCCTGACGCGGCTGATCCGGCACTGCCGGTAGCTGCTCGCGGCCACGAGTTGATTCCACTGTCGGCCCGCCGGGAATTCGTCGGCTTCATCAGCGGCACGCCCGGTGCGCCGCTTGGCGCCGAGATGCGCTTCCTGATCGACTCGATGTCGCACCAGCTCGCCATGTCGCTGCTCAGCGCGCGTCAATCGGAAAAACTGCTCGAAACCCGGGAATTGGCGTCGTTTACGAAGATCTCTTCGTTCGTCGTTCACGACGTCAAGAATCTCGTTTCCATGGTTTCGATGATCCTCCAGAATGCCGAGAAGAAGTTCGATGACCCGCGCTTCCAGCAGATGACCCTGGAAACGCTGCGCGGTGCACAGGAGCGCATGAAGCGCCTGATCAGCCGCCTGACTTCTCCCGCCAAGCAGATCGACTTCGCTTTGACCAATTGCGATTTGGCGGCGATTGTGGTAGATTTGATCAGGGAAATGAACCTGAATGCGCGGCCGAAAATCGCTCTGGTCAACGCCATTGCCGCCGTTCCGCCGGTGACGGGAAACGAGGAGAAATTGCGCAGCGTGCTGGCGAACTTATTGATCAACGCCGTCGAGGCCATGCCGAACGGCGGCGAACTGCGGCTCAACGCGCAGGCGGACGACCGGCACCTTGTCGTGGCCGTCAGTGACACCGGCGTCGGCATGACTCCCGAGTTCATGCGCGACCGCCTGTTTCGGCCGTTCCAGACGAGCAAGTCCAGCGGACTGGGCATCGGTTTGTTCCAGTCGCGCGAACTGGTAGAGCAGATGGGCGGGAACCTGACGGTGTCTTCGGTCGCCGGACAGGGAACAACCTTCAAGCTCAAATTGAGGCGGGCATGAGCGATAAAGAAGCCACGATCCTGATCGTCGATGATGAAGTCGGCATCCGCACGCAATTAAGCTTTGCACTGGAAGACCACTACGAGGTTTTGTCCGCTGCCACCGCAGCCGAAGCTCTGGCGCACACCCGCGCCGGCCACCCCAACGTCGTCCTGCTCGATTTGGCCCTTTCGCCGTATGGCGACTCCCAGGAGGGTCTGGCGCTGCTGCCGGAGCTTTTGGAGATCGATCCGACCTTAAAGGTCATCATGGTGACCGGCAACGGCGAACGCAACAACGCCTTGAGCGCCGTCAAACACGGCGCCTTCGACTTCTACGTCAAGCCGATCGATCTGGACGAGCTATCCGTCATCATCAAACGGGCCGTGTATCTCCAGAAACTTGAACTGGAAAACGCTCGTCTGTCCGCAGTGCTGAGCCAACAGAAGGGCTTCAGCAACATCATCGGCACATCGTCGCGCATGCAGAAGGTCTTCAAGGTCGTCGACACCGTCGCGACGACACCATACACCGTGCTGATTACCGGCGAGTCGGGGACCGGCAAGGAGCTGATCGCCAAAGCCATCCATCAACGCTCCGAGCGCGCCGACAAACCGTTTGTCACGATCAACTGCGGGGCCATCCCGGAAACTCTGCTCGAATCGGAACTATTCGGCCACGAGAAGGGGGCGTTCACCGACGCGTTCCAGCAAAAGCTCGGCAAGTTCGAGCTCGCCAATCAGGGCACCCTCTTCCTCGATGAAATTGGCGAGTTGTCGCTGCAACTCCAGGTGAAACTTCTGCGCTTCCTGCAGGACAAGATTATCGAGCGGGTCGGTGGGCGGGGAACGATTCAGGTCGATGTCCGCGTGATCGCCGCGACGAATCGTTCGCTGGAGGCCGAGGTTGCCCGCAAGCAATTCCGCGAAGACCTGTACTATCGGCTTTCGGTGATCACCATCGAATTGCCGCCGCTGCGGGAGCGGGAAGATGACGTGCTCCTGATCGCCGACTTCCTGTTGCGTACTTATGGCGAAGAAAACCGCAAACTGAATCTTTCCTTCACCAGTTCGGCACTGCAAGCCCTGCGGGTTTACGAATGGCCCGGCAATATCCGCGAACTCGAGAACCGCATTAAACGCGCCGTGATTCTGTGCGGTTCAAACCGAATCAGCGCGGTTGACCTCGGTTTCAGTGCAACACCCGAGGCGGAAATGAAGTCGCTGCAAGAGG